>CAKZQV010000530.1 GCA_937141895.1 uncultured Verrucomicrobiota bacterium | reverse complement strand
GCGAGTTCAGAATCCGGTGTGTGAACTCCACCTGACTGCTGAGTTCTGCCTGTTCCCGCTTCTGGCGGCTGATGTTGCGTTGATAGCCCCAGATGCCAACCAGTTTGTTGTCTTCTATGATGCCGATTACGTTATGTATGAGATTCAGGCGGCCGCCATTTGGATCCTGCCGAACGGATTCCAGACCCATGGCCTGGCAATCATTTTCCACAAATTCCTGCATCTTTTCAGCCGATTTAAACGGACCGCAGCCATCCTTTAGATCGCTGATGGTTTTTCCAAGCAGCTCTTTGGGCTCTGCGCCATACAAGGCCGCAAAGGTACGATTACAATCGTGAAGCTCCATTTTGGCGAGAATTTTTTCCGAAACCGACTCAGGCTTGGAGCCGAGCGGAATGGGGGATTCCGGGATCAGCTTGTAGTAGCCTTCAACGGTTTCAGAAATAAAGTGTTCAAAGTGTCCGTTTTCGGCCTGTTTAGCGAGTACTTCGTTATGCATCTCGGTAATATCAGCCACCCAGCAGACATAACTTTCCACCTCTTTTTGTGCGTTCCGCATCTTATTCGCTTTGCAGATCACATGGGTGATGTCGTCCTTCGAACGTCGGAATCGGAACCGGCATTCAAATGTGGCGCTCTCTTTGGCGGTAAATGCATCCCACGCTTCCATAAAGGCTTTTTTGTCATCTTCATGAATGGCGCTTTCAATGCCTTCTTTGAGGGCTTTTTTAGGATAAAGCCCTGACATTTGCTGCAGGGCGGTGTTGATGTAGGTGCACTTTCCGCTCAGATCCATCTGGAACATACCGGCCTGCGCATCGAATAGAATGTTTGTGTAGCGGTTGGCGGTTTGCTTGTGTTCTTTCTTTTCGACTTCCAGCTGGTTGTTGGTTTCTGAGAGGCGATTGCGGGTACTGCCGAGTTCGGCTGTCACAGCATTGAGTTCGCGTTGAGTGATCTGGTATTTTCGCTGGAAGAGAAAAAACATCAGGATGGAAAATACCAGCAGGAAACCGATGATGAAATAGGTCGTCATGCTCATTTCCACCGGCACGATTAGAGCCCGGGTCTGGGCATGACTCAGCGCCGGAGTGAGAAGGATGCTGAAAAGTAATGCCCGGCCTACGCCAGTGAGCGCAACAGGGTGCGTGATTCGATTCGTTTTCATGTGTCCGCCTTTTTAAAATCCGACTAAATAACCAATAGGGTAATAGCAGATCACATGCCAATGGCGGGGCGTATGCTTTTTCCAAGGATCGGAATGGACGGGGTGAAAAAAGAAAACGGCACGTCCATAGACGTGCCGTTTCATGGCCAACCCACCTCCTCGGTTATGCTTCGGTATGCGGGTTGGAGTGTTCCATCGTCTGGATCTTTATCTGCGTCGTTTGCTTTTCTTCTTTTTCCCTGGGGCGGGCGTTTTAGCCGGTTCAGGTGATGCCTGGGTTTCTTCTTCCGGAAGATCTGGGTTGCGACGCAGCATCAGCAGCGCTGCTCCAACGAAGGCGATATAGCCGGCCACGCGTCCGGTGGAGTTGTCTTTTTTCTGTGGGTTTCCAGAGGTAGACACACCTTTCTGCTGCATGATGAAAGCCAATGCAGGGTTTCCGCCAGCGGCGGGTGTCGGTGTGGAAGCGGCCGGAGCGGAAGATGCGCCGGGCGCTCTGGCCATCCCTTTCAGCAGTGAATCAAGTTTTTTCGGCTGCGCACCGTTCGATGCAATCGTTGCGGCCGTAATACGATCGATGGCGGCGAGCAACTGCTCTTTAGTTTTCACCTGAGATTCATTGCGTTGGTCCTCCGCGCGGATGATTACCAGTTTTTCCTGGATAATCGGTGTCGTCAGGCGGCACCCGGGGGCGGCGACTAAACGATCGTTTTTGATCATTTGCTTGATGGCCGTTTTTTTATGCGCCACCGGCAGGCTGTATTCGAACCGCAATGTACCGTTCTCGCCAAGAATAATACGACGGCTGGCATCTTCATTGAATACGCTGAATGGATTTTTTTTGGTTTCAATCCGTACTGTACCACTGAGTATGTGAAGTTCGGCAGAGCCCCCCTTGGCGGCCTGGGTTCCGAGTTCGAGTCCGGTGATATGATAGGATGAGTTATCCTTAAGAAACACCTGTCCGGTTCCGGTTCCGGCATTGCCGATACTTAAATCGCCGGTTACATTGGAGCGACCTTTTAAGGTGATGGATCCCTTGGAGGCCGATGTGCCGAATCCTTTTGAGGAGAGGGCCACGCGGGCGTTCAACGAAATATTATCGTTCAGCGTCATGTTTGCGAAACCGTCACCGGAGGCCGGAATGTTTACGGTACGCGCATGCGGAATCTGACTCCAAAGATTAATATTGCCGTTACCCATCAGCGACAGCTCATTTCCATAGAGGTGCATGCCGTGATTCAGCTGAACGGTGCTGTTTACCTTAATCACGCTGATCGGTTCGCGAAAATGAGCCGCTTCCGTATCATTAGGCACATGATTCAGTTTCCACTCATATGGACTGTTCCAATCGATGGCTTTTTCGCCACCGCGCCATTGGTTTGCCTTCTGCGCGTTTGCCATGGAACCTCCCAGTACCAAGGTAAACACCATTCCCGTTATATAATTTTGCATCTTCATTGATAACCTCACTTTAGTCCCTAACTTGTCGGCCCAGAATAAGCAGGTAGCGTGCCGAGCTTGCCCGATTTTCGAATACGTAAAATTTATACGTGAATTCAAGCAGTTCTCGAAATTTGGCACGCCAGTTGCTTCTATCCTCACCTTGATGTTCACAACGAATTAGAAAGTTAAGGAAGCAATGAAAACTGTTAATAGAATCCTGGTCTCCAAAGAAAGCGGCAAGCTACAGATCCCTTATACGGATTATGTGGCGATTATGGAGAAAGTGAAAGAAGGCAAGCGCATGCGTCTGGTGAAAGACCAGGTATTTGTGAGCCTGCAAGGTTTTCTGGGTGGGAAGAACCATGTGGCTGATGTTTCTGCAAAAATTGAGAATGCGCGGACGGATCTAAAGAAGGTCGATGCGAAGATCCCGGAAGAAGCGGCCGCCAAAGAAAAAGGTTCGGTCGAATTCGATTCAGATGATACCCCGGCAGTTGAACCGGCTTCTGCCACGCGCGCAGTCCCGGACGGAGTGGAAGTTCCGCCGATCAAGAAGGATATTTCTGCATATTTTAATAAGCTCGATGATTCGGGCCGACTGTTCAGCGTCTTCAAGCAGTATTATGCCTGCCTGAATGATGCGTGCGGTGGAACAGTCCGCGTGACCATGAAAGACGGGATTTGCAGCCTTTGGAACTACGATGAGTGGGAAGAATTTGCCTATATCGATATGGTCGAAGGCATGCTGCGAATTTCCGTGGATCCGCGTTATACCGATGCGTTGGAATCGCTCAATCTGTGCGAAGTTCCGCGTTTACTTTCCAGTCGTCATAATCTGATTTGTGTTCAGGTGGACGGCTTGAATAATAAGGTGCTCCAGGTTTTGGTTAAGGCCTTTGAAGAGGTCGGCCTGACCGCGGGGTAAGGTAGTCATAGGGAGAATAAAATGAATAAAACAAATAACATGATCATGATTGTGGTTGCGGCCGCAGTACTTGTTGCCTTGAACTTGGGAGTGTTCATGGCTGCAGGAAACGGCACTCTTTCGCCGATCAACAACATTTTGTTGTGGGGTGCATTTGTGGTGCTGAACGTAGCGTCCATACTATGGGCCGTCAGTATGCTGGGGCTCCAGCCATTGGTGATTTCGATCTCCTATGTGGCCGGTGGTGCACTCGCATTCCTTGGCGTACGCGGTATGGGAGATGTCAGCGTGGCGGAGATTACCACTGCCGGTGCGACCTACGGCGCATTTGGTGCATTAGCTGTTGGCAATGCCACCGCGAAGGTCCGTCTGGCCTTCTTTAATAAAGGACAGGTTCCATTCATTTTCATCATAGCCGGTCTGCTGGTTATTGATGGTGTGTTGAACAGCCAGGTTTCCAGTGCAGGTGCTCCTGTTCTGCTGAATGCTGTACTGCTTCCCTTTGTTCTTGCGGGTGGCGTGGTCGGTCTGGGCTGGAGCGTCATGAATCGCTACGGTATCGGCCGGAAGCCCAGCGAAGTGTTGGCCGAACGCGATGCAGCCATGCTTGGGCTGGAATCGGACAACGCATCTGCAGAAGAAAAAGTGGTTATCCCGATGCCTGCCCATGCAGCCGAAGCGTCGAAAGATAAACCGGCACCGAAGAAAAAGGTTGCTGAGCCGGTTGCGCCGGTCGCCAAGCCCAAACCAGCGCCTGAACCGAAACCAAAATCTCAGCCGGTGGTTGAGCCGGAACCGGTCATTGCTGAAGCAGCACCAGTGAAGCCGAAAAAGGAAGAGGAATTTTTCCCGCTCGAAATTGATAAAAACGAAGAGCCGGCAAAGAAAGCCGAGAAGAAAATCGAGAAAGAACCTGAATTTGTTGTACCTGTATTCGACGCCGCGCTCTATGCCTCAGGATCGCAGGAATCCACTGGTGGGGTCATGGTAGATGAGCCGGCAGTCTCAGTTGAGACCGAGCCCGAACAACCGATTGTGGAAAAAGAAGCTCCAGCTGCAAAACCTGCGGCCAAAGCTGAACCCGCAGAGGAAAAATCCAAGGCGGATGATTTCCTGGGTGGTCACCTCGATCTGCTGAATAAACTGAAATAAGAAGAAGAAAAAAATGGTTAAAAAACCAAGGAGTAAAATCATGGACAACGATAATGTACAGATCTTCTACGATGGTAACGGAAACGCTGTCGCAGTTCAGATGCCGATCTCGGATTACGAGAAAATCATCAAGAGCGCGAAAGACGCCGTCGAAGCAAAAGACGCAATTGCAAAAGCTGTTGATGCGCTTTCCGGCGTGCTCTAAGCAACAGCTCTTGTTTGCTGGAACAAAGTTTTCCAATGCCCGGGATTTCCAGGCGTTGGAAAACTTTTTTTATGCTTGTTTATATTTCATTCAAATAGGGGGTGTAACGTCCATAGTTGCGTTGCACATCCGTTTTATTTCTAACCCTGCGTCCGGTAACTGAGAGTCGCCGAAACCGCAAAGTGGAAAATAGAGCGTATGAAGAATTTAAGACGTTGGCTGGGATTAATCGGGTGTTTGCTATTGGTCCTGCAGGTTTTCGCTGTAGCGGATCCCGCCCCTTCAAAAATCGATCAGCTGGTCATGGCCAAGCTGGACGAAAAGGGAATCCCGCCTTCCGATCGCTGCACGGACGAAGTTTTCCTGCGCCGCGTCTATCTCGATCTGATCGGCACCCTGCCGACAGCGGAAGAAACCCGGAACTTTCTGAAGAAGAAATCCCCGAAAAAACG
>CAKZQV010000529.1 GCA_937141895.1 uncultured Verrucomicrobiota bacterium | reverse complement strand
CAGGTTGGTATCGGTGATGATCACCGCCACCTGCAACAGTCGGGCATTTTCTAGATCGAGCGAGGTAAACTCAGCATCGAACCAAATATAAGCGGATGTTTTCTTCACTTCTTCAGCCATGATCTTCTCCGGAAAATTAAGTCCCAGATAAACACAGTTTTCCAAGGATTGGAAACTAACTGAAAAAGAAAAAGGGACGACTTCTCAGTCGTCCCTTTCAAATTTACGTTTACACGTAAATCCGAGCTCTTCAGCGCCTCTATTTGATGAGGTTGAAGGTATCGAGTGCAATAACGAGTTCTTCGTTGGTGTGAATCTTAAGCGCCGCTACCGCTGAAGATGCTGTAGTGAGAATGGTCTCATTGGCATTATTTTTCGCCTCATCCAGCTCCAGCCCGAGGAAGGTAAAGTTTTCAAGGATCTTCTCGCGGAGCATCGCATTGTTTTCGCCCACACCCGCAGTAAAGATAATGCCGTCCACCCCATTCAGAGCGGCGATATAGGAACCGATAAATTTCTGAATGCTGTAGCAGAACATTTCAATGGCCAGCTTGCAGTCTTCGTCACCCGCTTCGGCGCTCTCCACGTTATCACGCATATCGCTTTTACCTGAAATCGCAAGCAATCCACCCTGCTTGTTCATCATGGTACTGACCTGCGCCGGCTTGAGCTCCTGCGATTCCATGATGTGCAGCGGCACATAGGGGTCGAGCGTACCGGAACGGGTGCCCATAATGATGCCATCGAGCGGCGTAAAGCCCATGGAGGTATCTACCGATTTGCCCTCTTTAAAAGCAGCGAGAGAGCCGCCATTGCCCAGGTGACAGGTGATCAGCTTTAGATCTTCCAGCGGTTTTCCAAGTTGCTCTGCCGCCTTGTTTGCCACATAGCTGTGGGAGGTACCATGAAATCCATACTTACGAATTTTGTATTCCTTATACTGTGCGCGCGGCAGAGCATACATGTAGGCTTTTTTCGGCATGGACTGATGGCAGGCCGTATCGAACACCGCCACCTGCGGCATTTCCGGCAGCAGCGATGCCATGGCTTTAATGCCCATCAGGTTCGGCGGGTTATGCAGCGGTGCGAGCATGGAGTTGCGCTCAATCGCTTTGATTACATCACGATCGATGACTACTGAACCGGTAAAGTCCTCACCCCCGTGAACGACGCGATGGCCTACACCACTAAGCTCTTCGAGACTCGAAAGAACGCCGCATTCGGCATCGGTAATTTTCTTAAGGGTTTCATCGATTGCCACTTTATGGTCGCCCAGATCGATAAAGAACTTTTCTTTAGGTTCATCCCCTTTGGCATAAGAGAGCGTGGAACCATCGATACCTATACGGTCGGCCTGACCTTCGCATAGTGCGTTGAACTGACCATCCGCATCGTTGGCGTGATAAAGTTTAAATTTAATCGAGGACGAGCCCGAATTGATAACCAGAATTTTCATTGTATTTTTTCCTGAAATTTAGCTGTCTGCCTGAAGGGCGGTAAGGGCAACGGTGCCTACGATGTCTTCAACATAGCAACCACGAGAAAGATCGTTAACCGGTTTGTTCAGTCCCTGAAGAACGGGGCCGTACGCACCGGCTTTCGCCATGCGCTGAACCAGCTTATACCCGATATTCGCGGCATTGAGGTCCGGGAAAATCAGAACACGCGCTTCACCACCCAGTGGGCTTTCCGGTGCTTTCTTGGCAGCAACAGCCGGAACAATCGCCGAATCGGTCTGCAACTCTCCGTCAATGATGATGCCTTTTCCGGCATGCTCTGCTTCTACTTTGGCTTTGGCCAGCTCGAGGGCTTTCTGAACCTTTTCTACCATCGGGCACTTGCCGCCTGATCCGTAAGACGAAAATGACAGCAGAGCCACTTTCGGCGGTATGTCATAGGCCATGGCCGAAACCGCACTGTCGACGGCAATGTCAGCGAGCTGCTCTGCAGTTGGATCTACCACCAGTGCGCAGTCCGAAAAGATGTACTGGACCCCATCGACATCCATGATGAAGAAGCTTGAAACGGTCGCGCCTTTTTTCGCGGATTTAATAACCTGCAGGGCCGGACGCACAGTATCGGCCGTGGAATGTGCCGCACCGGAAACCATACCGTCGGCATCGCCAGACTGCATAATCATGGTGCCGAAATAATTGGCGGTTTTCACAGTCTCCAGCGCCTGCTCCGGTGTAATGCCTTTTGCTTTACGCATTTCAAAAAAGAGGTTTGCATATTCCTGAAGTTTGTCGGACGTTTCCGGATTGATGACGGTGATGCCGTCGAGGTTCCAACCTTTGGAAGAGAAGGTCTCGGCAAGGGCGGCACTATCGCCGAGCAACGTGATATTGGCAATGCCTTCGCTGTTTATTACATGGGCGGCTTCGCACACCCGTTCATCGCTTCCTTCCGGAAGTACGATATTGCGGTTTTTCACTTTCGCAGCATCAATAATTTGCTGGATAAAAGCACTTCTTTCCATTGGTCTATTTCCCCGTGTAGTTAGTTATTACGTCCCCAAATTTGCAAAAATCTCCGCAAAAAGTACCACTTGGGATTTTTCTGGCAACCTAAATTTACAGCTTTCGGCCCTATTCCCAATTTTCCAATGGCTGGAAACTTCCAACCATTGGAACTCCGGCCGAATATCCGTAAAAACACCTGATTTACGACAACGATTCTCACCTTTTATTCCAAAAAACAAAAAACCCCGTAACCTGAAACAGGTAACGGGGTTTTGGAAACGAGCTGAGCAGCTGAATTATTCAGCAGCTGCAACTTCTTCTTCGGCAGCAGGTGCTTCTGCCTCTACAGCCGGAGCTGCAGAAACGACAGCGTCAACCCACTCGAGAATCACCATCTCAGAACTGTCGGAAATACGACGGCCGAGTTTGATGATGCGGGTGTAGCCTCCGTTACGACTTTCGAACACCGGCGCAACTGCATCGAAGAGTTCCTTCACGGACTTCTCATTCTTCAGCGTTGCAATCGCCTGACGGCGAGCCGCCAGTGTGCCCTTCTTGCCGAGGGTTACCATTTTTTCAGCCAGGCTGCGGGCAGCTTTGGCTTTCGGCGCAGTGGTCTTAATGCGCTTGTTATCGATGAGGGCGCAGACCAGGTTAGCGAGCAGCTCATTACGATGCGCGCTTGTGCGTCCCAGTTTTACAGTTTTTTTACGATGTCTCATTGTTCCAACCTCTGGATAGTTTACAAAATTTAGTCTTCGGAGAACACACCCTTGAGCAGGTCCGCATCGAAGGTCATACCGAGCGACAGACCCATTTCCTGAATCTTCGCTTTGATTTCATTGAGTGACTTCTTACCGAAGTTACGATACTTGAGCATTTCAGCTTCGGTCTTCTGCGCGAGCTCACCAACGGTGGTAATGTTGGCGTTGTTCAGGCAGTTGGCCGCACGTACGCTGAGCTCGATTTCGTTGACGCTGATGTTCAACTTCTTGCGGAGCTCTTCCTTCTCCATATCGATCTGCTTTTCACTCTCTTCGAACTCAATCAGGTCTTTGTCGTAGGAAACGAACACGTCAAGGTGGTGGCGGAGAATCGCGGCAGACATGGTCAGCGCGTCGTCCGGAGAAACACGACCGTCGGTCCAGATTTCGATTACGAGTTTGTCGTAGTCGGTACGGCGACCCACACGGGTGTTTTCGGTTTCGTATTTAACACGACGAACCGGGGAGAAAAGACAGTCCACCGGAATGACACCGATTTCCTGATTTTCTTTTTTATTCAGATCTGCCGGGCAGTAGCCGCGACCGATACGAACTTCCATTTCAGCTTCAAAAATGCCGCCATCCTGCAGGGTGCAGATCACGAAATCAGGATTCAGCACTTCGATGCTGTCCGGAGTCTGAACATCACCGGCCGTGACTTCGCCCGGACCTTCAACTTTAATTTTGACGGTCTGCGTGTCGCGGGAAAAGCTCTTAAAGAGGAGCTGTTTGATATTGAGAATGATGTCGGTTACGTCTTCAGCCACACCTTCAAGGCTGCAGAATTCATGCGGAGCACCCTTGATTTTGATGGAGGAAACTGCAGCACCTTCCAGCGAGGAAAGCAGTACGCGGCGAAGGGAGTTACCCATGGTACGGCCATAACCGCCTTCAAACGGTTCAGCGTAGAATTTTCCATAGTTATCTGTGGAAACAGCGTCGTCTTTAACAACCTGTTTCGGCATTTCGAATCGACCGAGTCTAGTAGGCATAATCTTGATCTCCCAGAACCGGGCATTAACCGGTTCGTATGGTGTTAAGGTTTTTCAGTGCAGTACAAAAACAATGCTTCCGGGATCCGGAAGCATTGCGAAAACAAACAAAGCTTAAACGCGACGGCGTTTCGGCGGACGGCAACCGTTATGCGGAATAGCGGTGCAATCTTTGATCGAAGTAATCGCAAGTCCGGCCGACTGAATGGCTCGTACTGCGGATTCACGACCCGCACCCGGACCCTGAACGCGAACTTCGACTTCAGACATGCCGTGGCCAATGGCCGAACGGGCAGCGTCCTGCGCAACAGTCGTTGCTGCGAAAGCGGTGGATTTACGGGAACCCTTGAAGTTGCACTTACCTGCGCTGGACCAGGAAACAACGTTACCGCGCATATCCGTGATGGATACAATGGTGTTGTTGAACGTGGTTTTCACGAAAACGATTCCAACCGGAACGTTCTTAGAACCTTTTTTACGCTTGATCGGCTCTACAACTTCATCTGCCAGCAGGTCAGCGGCGGTCGGAAGACGGGATTTTTTTTCCTCTTCCTTGGCTTCTGCCGGAGCAGGTGCTGCTTCTGCGGCCGGTGCGGCTACAACTTCTTCTTTTACTTCTTCAACTTTTTCTTCTGCCATGGGAATAATCCTTCTTTACGCCGCTCTATTTAGCAGCTTTAGCGGCCGAACGGGCTTCCTTACCGCGAACAACACCAACGGTACGTTTCGAGCCCTTACGGGTACGAGCGTTGGTTTTGGTGCGCTGACCACGTACCGGAAGACCGGCACGATGACGACGACCGCGATATGAACCGACAGAAATCAGGCGACGAATATTGGCCGAAATTTCGCGGCGCAAGTCACCTTCAATGCGGTAATCGCTCTGGAGAACGGCAACGAGACGCTGGATGTCTTCATCCTGCATGTCGTCCGCTTTCATGTTGCGGTCCAGCTTGGCCTTTTCGCAGATTTCAACTGCGGTGGTCGGGCCAATGCCGTAAATGTAGCGAAGCGAATATTCCAGCTTCTTCCTACCGGGGATGTCTATACCGAGTACTCGTGGCATTTAATAAACTCCTGATTCCTTATCCTTGGCGCTGTTTGTGGCGCGGGTTCGTGCAGATGATGCGAACAACGCCCTTACGGCGGATCACTTTGCACTGTTCACACATTCTTTTTACTGAAGCTCGTACTTTCATTCTATTGCTCCTCGTCGATTACAAGCCGCCCCTTACTCATATCAAAGGGCGACAGCTCAACTGTCACTGTTGCACCGACTTGCGGATGCCTTTTTTCAAAATCGTTACGCCTCAAAAAGGCGACTAAACGATGTCCATTACTTAGTTCTGCGTCAAAAGCGTGTTTGTCTATCACGTTGACAACACACGCCTCAAGTAAAATTGTCTCTTTTTTATCCATCACAGATCCGCATAGTGCGTTTCCGGCACTGTCAGGATCTCCGCTTTTTCCTTACCCACCGCAATGGTGTGCTCAAAGTGAGCGGATGGTTGGCGGTCTTTGGTGACTACCGTCCATCCATCATTCAACGTCTGGGTCTGATGAACCCCCAGATTAATCATCGGCTCAATCGCGAAGGTCATGCCCGCCTTAAGCACCGGTCCACGGCCAGGAGGGCCATAGTTCGGAATTTGCGGGTCTTCATGCATCTCACGGCCGATACCATGGCCAACAAAATCACGGACCACCGAAAATCCGGCTTCTTCGGCCACGATCTGACAGGCATTGGAAATATCGCCCAGGCGATTTCCCTCCACAGCCTTATCGATAGATGCCGCCAAACACGCTTTTGTAACATCCAGCAGGCGCTGCCACTCGGGATCAATTTCGCCCGCAGAAACAGTCACTGCTGTATCGCCGACAAAACCTCCAAACACGAGTCCAAAATCTATACTTACAATATCTCCATCACGAATCGTTCGCTTGCCCGGCACCCCATGAACCACCTCTTCATTCACGGAAGAGCAAATGTGGCCGGAAAAACCATGATAACCGTAAAACGCGCAACGACCTTCCTGCTCACGAGCCAGCTCAGCCGCATAGTCATCCAGCTCTTTGGTCGTGACGCCTGGGGCCACCTTTGCAGCAACCTTATGCAGAATGGTTGCCGTCTTACGTGCGGCCACTCGCATGCTTTCCAGTTCCTGAGCCTTTTTAACAATAATCATAACTTCATTAACCGAGCTTCGACGAAACAGCATCGCGAACATGTTCTATGCTCTGCGTTGCATCAACTCGCTCTATCAGCCCCTTCGCTTCATAATAATGAATTAAAGGCTCTGTCTGATTTACATATATATCTAAACGCTGTCGGATCGTTCCCACCTGATCATCCACCCGCTGGATCAACGCACAGCCGTCAGCATCGCAATGATCCTCGCGGAGCGGCGCATTGTAGGCCAGATGATAAACCGTACCGCATTTCTTACACGTCCGTCGTCCGGACAGCCGCTCAACAATCACTTCATCCGGGCAATCGAGCAGAACAACCTGCAAGACACGACCACCCAAAGCCTGCAGCATTTTATCCAGCTCTTCGGCCTGAACCAAGGTGCGTGGAAATCCATCAAATAAAAAAGTAGTGTCCGATTCAGTAGATGCAAAAAGTTCGCGAACCATTCCGATGACCGTGTCATCCGACACAAACTGTCCGCGATCAATCAACTCTTTTGCTTCTAGACCAAGCGCAGTTCCCTTCGCAATCTCATCGCGAAGGAGCTGGCCCGTTGAAACATGCTCGCAGCCATGATCTACCAGAACTCCCGCAACGGTACCTTTACCCGCTCCCGGCGGCCCCAGTAAAATTACCGCATTCATCGTCCGCTGCGCATTTTTCCTTTTTTAAGGAAACCGTCGTAATGGCGCATCAGCAGATGCGATTCAATCTGGCGCATCGTATCCAGCATTACACCCACGATAATGAGCAGGCTGGTGCCTCCGAAAAAGGAAGCCACGATGTAATCGACCTTAAATTGCGAAGTAATAATACCCGGAAGAATCGAGATGACCGCAAGGAACACAGCGCCGGCCAGTGTCAGGCGGGTCATGGTGCGGTCAAGGTATTCGGCAGTCGGCGTTCCCGGACGAATACCCGGAACATACCCCCCGCGCTTTTTCAGATCGTCAGCAATCTGTACGGGGTTGAACTGGGTAGCCACCCAGAAATAACAGAAGAATAGAATCATCAGCGAAAAAATGATCATATATGAAGGAGATGTCATTCTGAATCCTGCTGCAAATTCTTTCGCCCATTGGAAGGGAAGGTATCCGGCCACCGAGGGGAAGATCTGCAGGATCGCCGAAGCGAAGATGATCGGCATTACGCCGGAGTAGTTGACGCGAAGCGGCAGGTGGGAAGTTCCACCATTCATCATTTTGCGCCCAACCATTCGTTTGGCGAACTGAACCGGAACCTTCTGCTGCGCCTGGGTTACTGCCACAACACCGAGCAGGACGATAAAGATCAAACTCAGCATCAGCGCAACATGGAAGAATCCGATTTCCGCCACCCCATCAACCGGAGTTAGTTTGTCGATGACAGTTTTCACGGCCATCGGCATTGCACTGATGATGTTAATGGTGATGATGAGCGAAATACCGTTCCCGATACCCCGATCCGTCATCTGCTCACCGATCCACATCAGCAACAGCGAACCCGTGACTAGACTTAAAGATGTTAACAAAATAAATCCAAAGCCTGGAATTCGAACCACCTCAGCCGGCAGACCAAAATAGCCGCCAGACTGAAGGGCAACACCCATTGCCAAACCCTGTACCGCACAGATAACTACGGTGAGATATCGGGTATATTGGGTAATTTTTTGACGACCCACATCGCCTTCCCGCGCCAGCTTTTCCAGATGCGGTATAACCGCCGTCATCAGCTGGATGATGATCGAAGCACTGATATAAGGCATAATGCCCAGTGTGCCGATCGAACATTGCAGGAGCGCGCCCCCGCTGAACAGGTTCATGATTCCGAGCAGTCCCCCGCCCTGTGCACCCTGCTCCGCCAGCCAGTCTCGAATGTAGACGGCGTCAACACCCGGAAGCGGAACGGCAGCAAGTAAACGACAGATGAAGATGAGACCCAGCGTAAAAAGGATACGCTGTCTTAGCTCAGGAATCTTGAATATGTTTGTAAACGCGGAAAGCATGGCAATGTGGCCCTTGGTTAGGAATTAGACAACTTCGCAGGTACCGCCGGCGGCTTCGATCTTCTCTTTGGCCGATGCGGAGAATGCATTAACTTTTACCGTTAATTTCTTTTCTACGTTTCCGTTGCCCAGAACTTTAATACCGTCAAAACGACCATTAACCAGACCGTTCTCCTTGAGGAGCTCGATGGTTACTTCCGTGCCGTCTTCGAATGCATTCAATGCATCGAGGTTAACCGGAAGAATCTCTTTGCGGTTGATATTCTTGAATCCGCGAATCGGAAGCTTACGATAGTATGGCATCTGGCCACCTTCGAACAGCGGCTTATGGGTTGCGCCCGCACGGGACATCTGACCCTTATGACCGCGTCCTGCGGTTTTACCTTTGCCCGAAGCACGACCGCGACCAACGCGGATCTTCCGATGTTTGGAACCTTCTGCAGGTTTCAGTGAATGTAAATCCATGACTAAATCCTCTTACCTTAAATTAGCCTTTACGGATGGCCAGGGCTTCCTGCTTGGAGCGCAGGGAGTCGAGGGCCTTCAGCGTGGCTTTGGTTACGTTGAGGTGGTTGTTGGAACCGAGCGATTTTGCCAGTACGTCACGAACTCCAGCGAGCTCGAGTACGGCACGGCAAGGACCGCCTGCGATAATACCAGTACCTTCGGAAGCCGGGCGGATCAGAACCTGAGCGCCACTGAACTTTCCGAGAGCATCATGCGGAAGCGTGGTGCCGCGCATGGTTACGGTCTGAAGGTTACGCTTTGCAGATTCGCCGGCTTTACGGATGGCCTCAGCCACCTCAGCGGCCTTGCCCAGGCCGTAGCCTACGCGACCTTTACGGTCACCGACCACTACCAGTGCGCCGAAGCTGAAACGACGTCCACCTTTAACCACCTTGGAGTTACGGCTGATATGCACTACGCGTTCTTCGAATTCCGGCTTTTCGCGGACTTCATTTCTATCGTCGCGTTTTCCGCGGCGGCCACGGCCACCACCGTCACGACGGCCTCTACGTTCATTACGTTCTTCTGCCATTGTGATTCTCCTAGAATTTCAGGCCGGCTTCGCGAGCGCTGTCAGCCAGTGTTTTAAGGTTACTGCCGAAGGCGAATCCACCGCGGTCAAACACGACGGCTTCAATACCTTTTCCCTTGGCGGCTTCTGCGGCTTTTTCGCCCAGAGCTTTAGCAGCCTCAGCGTTTTTACCATCGATAGAAACACCGGCGAGAGTCAGACGGGCATCGTCGTCAATGAACTGAACTTCCATGCGCTTGTTCGAGCGATAGAACGCCATGCGCGGACGAACTGCAGTTCCTGCAATCTTGTTGCGAACACGGAGGTGACGACGTTTTCTAAGTTCTTTTTTCGTTTTAATAGCCATTATGCAACCGCCTTACCTTCTTTACGACGAACCTGCTCGTCAGAGTAGCGAACGCCCTTGCCTTTATACGGCTCAACCGGCGAGTAGTCGCGGATGCGTGCTGCAACCTGACCGACCAACTGCTTGTCGATACCTTCAACCGAAAGGCCGGTACCCTGCCCATTTACTTCAACTTTAATTCCTTCCGGAATTGAATAGTCGATCTCGTGGGAGTAACCGAGCGAAAGAATAATCTGGTTCGCGCCCTTCATGGTGGCTTTATAACCGACACCATCAATCAGGAGCTCTTTTTTGTAGCCCTTGCTCACGCCGACAATCATGTTGCTGACTAGGCTGCGTACGGTGCCGTACATCGCCTTGCCGAACTTAGACTGATCGGTGCGTGAAACCACAATGTTGTTGTCTTCAACGACAACCGCAACACAAGTCGGTGCTGTGTAAGACACTTCGCCCTTAGCACCCTTTACCGCGACGGTCTGACCGCTGACTTCGACGGTGACACCGTCGGGAATCAATACTGGTTGTTTACCTATACGTGACATAATAAAATCTCCCGTCTACCAAACGTAGCAGAGGACTTCGCCCCCGATTTTCTTTCCACGAGCCTCGGTGTCCGTCATGACACCAGAAGACGTGCTGAGAATCGCAACACCGATACCGCCCAGAACGCGCGGAACCTCTTCGGCATTGACATACTTGCGGCAGCTCGGCTTGCTGATACGGCGAAGCCCCTGAATGACCGGCTCGCGCTCGATCGTGTATTTAAGGAAAAGGTTGAGAACGGGTTTTCCGTTTTCATTTTCCATTGTGTAGTCCTTGATGAACCCCTCAGCTTTCAGGATGCGCGCCAGCTCACTCTTCATTTTAGAGTGCGGCATTGCGACCTGCTTTTTTTCAGCCATGTTCGCATTGCGAATACGGGTCAACATATCGGCGATTGGATCTGTAAGTACCATTTGTCTAACCTCTTCTTACTCGTTGCCCATTTTGAACGGCATGCCCATCAAGGTCAGCAGTTCTTTGGCTTCGCTGTCTTCCGTGGCGGAAGTGACGAAAGTGATATCCATCCCGTGGGTGTGCTTGACCTTGTCCGGATCGATTTCCGGAAATACGGTCTGCTCCTGAAGTCCCATGGAATAGTTTCCTGAGCCGTCGAATGAGCTGCCCGGAATACCGCGGAAGTCGCGGATACGCGGGAGCGCCACATTAACGAGACGGTCCATGAATTCATACATCCGATTTCCACGCAGGGTCACCCGTGCGCCAATCGGCATACCTTCACGCAGCTTGAAGTTGGATACTGAGTTCTTGGCTTTAGTGATAACAGCCTTCTGACCCGTGATCTTGCCGAGGTCGTCAGCGAGATTGGTCAGCGTATCGCGGTCATAATTCAGCGATACACAGAGGTTCAGTACAATCTTCTTGAGTGCGGGAACCTGCATTTTGCTTGAG
The DNA here is from genome assembly GCA_937141895.1 of uncultured Verrucomicrobiota bacterium. Taxonomy (GTDB): domain Bacteria; phylum Verrucomicrobiota; class Kiritimatiellia; order Kiritimatiellales; family Pontiellaceae; genus Pontiella. The sequence goes on along the minus strand of CAKZQV010000529.1, from coordinate 818 downwards.
TAGCCCTGCGTTTCCATCAACTTGGGTGCTACTGCATCTTTATATTTGGTTTTCAGTGTTGGGGTCATTATACCCTTCCTCCAAAATTACGGTTCCAATACGGAACGCTTAAGCGGAAACCTTGACGTTCGAAATCGCAACCGGAGCTTCCTGCTCCACGATCCCGCCCTGCGGGTTTTCCTCGCTCTTCCGCAAATGTTTCTTCACAAGGTTGACCCCTTCAACAAGGACGCGTCCTGCGTCCGGGGAGACTTGGAGAACCTTGCCCGACTTTCCTTTATCTGCACCGGCAATCACCTGGACGGTGTCGCCGCGCTTGATCTTCAATTTTGCCATTTTTAAACTCCTCCGCCTTACAATACTTCCGGAGCCAGCGAGACAACCTTCATGAAGTCGTTGTCGCGGAGCTCGCGGGCGACGGGCCCGAAAATACGGGTGCCGCGCGGGTTGTTGTTGTCGTCGATGATGACCGCCGCGTTTCCATCAAAGCGCAGGCAGGATCCATCGGGGCGGCGAATGGTGCTCTTCGTACGGACGACCACCGCCCGGTACAGATCACCTTTCTTCACATTGCCGTTCGGCAGCGCTTCCTTCACGGTCACGCGGATCACGTCGCCCACGCGGGCGATTTTGCTCTTGGTGCCGAGTACGCGGATGCACATCACGGAGCGTGCGCCGGAGTTGTCGGCAACCTTCAATCGTGTATTCTCTTGAATCATTGTTCGACCCCTATCCTATTTCGCGGCTTCCGAAATAACATCCACCACACGCCAGCGCTTCAGCTTGCTGAGCGGACGGGTTTCCATTACACGAACCAC
>CAKZQV010000528.1 GCA_937141895.1 uncultured Verrucomicrobiota bacterium | reverse complement strand
AAATTTAGAATTTAAAGAAAAGGCACATCATGAAACTCAGGGAACTTAAAGTGGCAGAAACCGGCGTCGTTACAGGATTCAGCTCTTCGGAGCCGGCCTACCGCCAGCAACTGCTTCGCATGGGGTTTACGAAAAACGCTACGTTCAAAGTCGTACGCAAAGCCCCCTTGGATGGCCCAATCGAAGTGGAAATCCGCGGTTCCCGCGTCGTGCTGCGCAGCGACGAGGCGGATGTGCTGGAGGTTGATGCAACATGAGTAATTTAAAAATCGCGATCGTAGGCAACCCGAATTGCGGGAAGACTACGGTTTTCAATTCTCTGACCGGGGCCAAGCAAAAAGTCGGCAACTGGCCGGGCGTAACCGTCGAACGTGTAATGGGCGAATATACCCATTGTAATGCAACGATTGATGTAACGGACCTTCCGGGTATTTATTCCTTTTCTGCACTGTCGCCCGATGAGGAAGTGGCGCGTAAACATATTCTGTTTGATACGCCCGATGTCGTCGTCAATGTCATTGATGCCACAAACCTTGAGCGTAACCTTTATCTGACGACGCAGCTGCTGGAGATGGATGTGCCGGTTGTTGTGGCTCTGAATATGATGGATATGGCGAAGCAGCGCGGTATCCGGATTGAAACCGACCATCTGGCCAAACATTTAGGCTGCCCGGTTGTTCCCATCATTGCGCCCAAGAAAAAGGGGATTGAGGAGCTCAAACAGGCCATCTGCGAAATCAGCAAAACGAAGCATACGCCCAGTGTGCGTGTGGCCTATGAGAAGGATATTGAAAAAGTCCTCCAATCCATGGAAGTCAGTCTGGGTGACGTGGCTCTGACCAAAAAGGTTTCGCCGCGATGGCTGGCGATCAAACTGCTTGAAAAGGATGAGCTCGCCTGGGACCTGCTCGGCGCTGATAAAGCGCTGTTGCCGGATATTGAGCATGAGCTCAAGAAAGTGGAAAAGCTGGTTGGTGAAGATACCGATATGATCATTGCCGACGGTCGCTATGGTTTTATTCATGGTCTGGCCCGGGATGTCACTAAAGGCAGCGACAAGGCACGTAAAACCTTCACCGATGCGGTAGACCGCGTCGCGCTGAACAAATTCCTCGGTTTTCCGCTCTTCTTTTTCGTCATGTATCTCGTTTTTGCCATCACCATTAATGTCGGCGGTCCGTTCATTGATTTCTTTGACGGACTCACCGGAACGATCTTTGTGGACGGTTTTGGCGCTTTACTGGAAAAGATGGCGTTGCCCGGATGGCTGATTGCCATTCTGGCCGATGGAATCGGTGGCGGGCTTCAAACGGTTTCCACCTTTATTCCGCCGATTTTCCTGATCTTTCTCTGTCTGTCTTTTTTGGAAGACTCCGGCTACATGTCCCGCGCGGCATTTGTGATGGACCATGGCCTAAGAAAAATCGGACTGCCGGGGAAAGCGTTTATCCCGATGCTCGTAGGATTTGGCTGTAACGTGCCGGGGATCACCGCCACCCGCACCTTGGAAAATCGCAAAGACCGTATTCTGGCGATCATGATGAATCCGTTCATGTCGTGCGGCGCACGTCTGCCGGTGTACACGTTGTTTGCGGAAGCGTTCTTTCCGCAGAAGGGCGGCCTGCTGATTTTCGGGATTTATATGATCGGCATTCTACTGGCGGTGCTGACCGGTCTGCTGTTCAAGAAGACGATCCTCCGCGGCGAGGTTTCGAGTTTTGTGATGGAGCTTCCGCCCTACCACATGCCGACCTTCAGTGGCGTCATGCTCCACACGTGGCACCGCCTGAAATCGTTCCTGATCAAAGCGGGTAAAATTATTCTATTGTTAGTGGCCGTTCTCGGCTTCCTGAACTCCATGGGAACGGACGGTTCTTTTGGTAATCACGATTCCAAAGATTCCGTACTAAGCGCCATGAGTCGCTCAGTGACGCCAGTGTTCCGGCCGATGGGCATTCAAGATGAAAACTGGCCGGCGACGGTCGGGCTCTTCACCGGAATCTTTGCCAAAGAAGCTGTGGTGGGCACGCTCGATGCCATCTATTCGCAGGTCGAAGTACGGAACGAAGCCGAGGCGGCCATTGCGAGCGAAGAGGCCGAAACTTCCTTCGATTTCTGGGGCGGTATCGTTGGGGCCTTTGCCGCCATTCCGGAAGGCTATGAAGGATTCTGGGACGGGCTGAAAGATCCGCTGGGTCTTTCCGGCGCGGTCGCTGAAGTGAAAGAAGCTGAAGATGGCTCGTATTTCACCATGGTCCGTCATTTTGGCGAGCATGGAACGCACGCGGCCTTTGCCTATCTGCTCTTCATTCTCATCTATGCCCCATGCGTCGCCGCGCTGGCGGCCATCTATCGCGAAATCGGTTTGCGCTGGATGCTGCTGGCGGTATCCTATCTTACGTTGCTCGCCTGGGTCATCGCCACGGTCTATTACCAAATCGCGACCTTTGCGGTGAACCCACCGCAGTCTGCCATTTGGCTGAGCGTCTGTGCCGCCATTGGTGCCGTGTTCTTCATCGGTATGCGCATTGCGGGAAATGCTGATAGTAAAAAAGACGCCGCCGCCGCCGTGACGCAATCCGATGCTTAGCGGAATTCTCAACCTCCTCAATGAGCGCCCCGGGGCGCTCTCCGTTCAGGAAATCAGCTTGGCGCTGGGCATTGAGTCCAGCGCCCTACGCCCCATGCTTCAGATGCTTGAATCAAAGGGTAAAATTGTGAAGGTGGAAATTCCCTGCGGAAAATCGTGTATCGGCGGTTGCACCGAATCCGATACGATGACGTTCTATAAGAAAGAAAGAGAATAATCGCTTCAATTAAGATAGACAAAACATAGATTTCCTTTAACCTTGTCCCAACTATGATCACGGGGAAAGGGTAAGGGTAACATGAAAGATAAAAAGCGAGTGAGCTCTCATAGTGCACTGCAGTCCTTCGTTTCTTTAAATGCTCGACGCCAGAGTGAGGTTGCGGTCGTGCTTTTGGGAATAATTCCGGCCATGGCGGCTTTCTATCTCGGGCGGCAGGGGAGCGATCTTGATGCGGTATCTCCTTTCATGATGCCGCTACTCATGCTGGGTGCGCTTTGCTGTGGATATGCGGGATATCGTGTGTTGCGTAAATACCCGAACAATATCATGGAGCTGAGAACCTATATTTCTGATCTGGCGCGCGGAAAACTGCCAGACTCCGTGGTGCTGAGTGAATCCATTGAGAGCGATGATCTAAAATACATCGAAAAGAGCTTT
>CAKZQV010000527.1 GCA_937141895.1 uncultured Verrucomicrobiota bacterium | reverse complement strand
ATCACCGAAGTGGAAAAGCGTGCTGTTAAAGATTCCGCAATGCATGCGGGCGCGCGCGATGTGTTTTTAATTGAAGAGCCGATGGCCGCAGCGATTGGAGTGGGCCTGCCTGTACAGGAACCCGCCGGTAACATGATCGTAGATATCGGGGGAGGCACGACGGAAGTCGCTGTGATCTCCCTCGCCGGTATTGTTTACAGCCGGAGTGTGCGCGTCGGCGGCGACGAGATGGATGAGGCGATAATTCAGCATATTAAGCGGGAATATAATTTGTTGATTGGAGAGAGAACCGCCGAAGAGATTAAGATTACGATGGGATCTGCCCTGACGACCGGTGACGAAAGCACCATGGAAGTCAAAGGACGTGATCTGGTGGCTGGACTCCCGAGGACGCTGACGATCAGCTCCGAAGAGGTTCGGCAGGCTTTGCAGGAACCGGTGAATGCCATTGTGGAGGCCGTGCGGGTTACGCTCGAACGCTGCCTTCCTGAACTGTCGGCCGACTTGGTCGACCGCGGCATGGTACTGGCTGGAGGCGGAGCGTTGCTCCGTGGACTGGATGTGCTTATTTCGGAGAAAACCGCCCTGCCTGTGCATGTGGCGGACGATCCGCTGAGCGCCGTGGCCGAAGGCACCGGCATTGTCCTGCACGAAATCAATTTCCTTCGTAAAATGGCGGGTCCGAACAACTGATACGGATCTAAGAAGACCCACTCCCCGCATCGGCTGATGCGTCTGTCCTCCCGGTAGGGACGGATAGTGTTGAGGAACAAAAAAATTGTGTATGCCGCAGCAATCGGTTTCGTACTGGTTGTGGTGTTTGTTCCGCTACCTTCGTTAACCCTCAAGGGTAAAGGAGCGGTACGCGGTGCCATGGCACCGGCCGAACGAGGCGCTTCCAGTATCTGGCAGCGCTTCACGGAAGCTGCAGCGGCTATACGCGGCATTGGCGGCGCTGTTGAGGAAAACCGTGAACTGCGGTCTGAACTCACGCGCGTGCAGGCAGAACTCGACGGCCTTCGTGGCGTCGAGGAGGATAATCTGCGCCTCAAGCGTACTCTAGAATTTCGCGAAGCCAGCCCCCACGAAATGATTCCGTGCGATGTCGTCAGCCGGAATATTTCCGGCTGGTGGAACACCGTACGCCTCGGCAAAGGCCTGCGCGACGGCATCCGCGAAAACCGCGCGGTCATCTCGCCCGATGGCCTCGTGGGCCGAACCACAGAAGCCACCCCCTTCACTACCGAAGTATTGCTCGTTTCCGACCCCGCCTGCCGCGTTTCCGCCAAACTCACGCGCGTGAATGTATTCGGCATGGTTCGCGGAACCGGAAACAATTTGCGAGGCGAACCGCAGGCCCGCATGGAATTTATCAACAAAGACGTCGAGATTCGCATCGGCGACGAGGTCGTTACCTCCGGCCTCTCCAGCGGTGGCGGACGGTTCCCCAAAGGGGTGCACATCGGCTACGTGGAAAAAGTCTACAAAGATGACTCCGGCCTTTTCCAATATGCGGAAATTATCCCGCGTGCCACCGTCGGCCTGCTCGACTATGTTTTCGTGGTTTCGAAAGCAGCAGAGGAGGAAGGCTGATGTTCCTCCGTCACATCCAATTTTTGAATTTTGAATTTCAGACGGTATTCGCCCTTTCTTTAGAAATGCGGTCGCAGACCCAAAAATCGGCAATCAAAAATCGGCAATCAAAAATTTCCCCTCTCTTCGGAGGTGAACGATGAGACATCGCGTTTTGATGCTGTTTATCATTGGTCTCGGAGCACTCATTCAGATGCTGCTGCCTTCATTTTCGATGTTTGGAAACATGAAGCCGCCGATCCTGGCGGCGCTGGTTTTGCACTATGCGTTGCGAAGGAATAACCGGGATATGTGGATTGCGGCCTTCGTGGCGGCCCTGATGCAGGACGGGCTGGAGCCCGGCTCCTTCGGCCCTGCGCTGCTGGCCTTTCCAACCATTGGAATTCTGGCGAACCGCATCCGCAGTGAAATCTTTTCTGATGGGATCGTGACCCAGTTGTTCCTCGGGGCCGTCATCGGCGTTTTTGTCACTTTTATCACCATGCTGATTTTCTCGGCCTCCGGCCAGCGACCGTTCCACTTCGGCGTAATGTTGCACCGCCTGATGGGTTCATTCGTTCTCGGCATGTTTACGCTACCGATCGTTTCCCGCGCGATCATCCGCCTTGAAGCCCTGCTTCCGAAACGGAGGGACTTCGGATGGCAATAAGGGTGAAACAGAAACAGGAATCTTGCGCGATCGTCATCTGGTCGGTCTTCGGAATCATGATGTTTGCCCTGCTCTTTCTGGGTTCCAGACTCTGGAAACTGCAGGTGATGGGCAAAAGCGGATTCGATGCCGACTTCTATGACCAGTCGGTGCGGCGCGTGCGCCTGCCGGCCGTGCGCGGTAAAATTTATGATCGTAACGGCGAAGTGCTGGCCGACAGTGTCCCGAATTACTGCATTGCAATTTACACGGACGAAATGCGGGCCCCGCGCTCGGCCGTGGCGAATACCCTTGAGCTAATGCACCGCATCTGGCAGTCCATCGGGCTTAAACCGGACGTGACCTATCACGACATTAAGCGTCATTTCGCGATGAATTATAAGCTGGATGAAAAAGGTGGTCGTGTATACGAGCCCTTAATTGTCTGGGAAAAGCTGGATGATGAAACGCTGGGAAAATGGCAGGGCACATTTGGCCCATGGAATGATAAACGCGAAGTTCCGGGCCTGAAAGAACATGATCCGCTCAGCACGAATAGCATCGTATTCAACATCAATGAATTGCGGGCCGTACCCACTTCGACTGCGGCCAATACGCTGGAAACGGTGTATGAAATTTCAGCACGCATTGGCATTCCCAGAAAAGTGCGTTATCAGCAGATCGTGGATCATATCATTCTCCAGAAGCCGCTCCCGCTGCTGGCGTGGCAGAATATTAATGAGGAAACGATGGCGAAGTGGGCGGATACCTGTTCTTCGTTACCGGGAACTGACATCTATTACAAACCGGCGCGCACCTACCCCTTTGGCGAAACCAATGCTCATCTGGTCGGCTTTACCCTCTCGGCGGATGCCATTAGCGAGGAAGAGAAAACCGGCGAGCGGATTCACTACGATATGCGCGGCATCGAAGGGCGAAAAGGCCTCGAAGGAACCTACAATGATCTGCTCGAAGGGGAATCGGGCTATAAACTCGTTCGGATCGATGCCTCGGGCTATCACCATAGCGATCTTCAGGTCCGCCGCCCCAAAGCCGGCGGTGATCTCAAGCTAACGATTGATGAAAATATTCAGCAAATTGCGCGGGATGCCCTTCTTGAAAAACAGGATGGCGAAGATCCGAATGTTCCGGTGAAGGGCGCCTGCGTGGTGATTGATCCAAACAACGGCGATGTGCTTGCACTGGTCAGTGCGCCTTCGTTTAATCCGAATGCCTATATGGCTTCGGCAACCTATCGGCTGGCGCTCAACAAAGATCCGTTTTCGCGTACCTATCACCGCGCGGTGTTTGGGCAGTATCCCCCCGGATCGACCTTTAAACCGATCACGGTGCTCGGGGCCCTGCGGGATCATCCGCACTATGCCGAAGTCACGCACGATTGCCACAATCCATACTACGTGGGGAAACGCCGAATGAAATGCTGGATTCATTCAAGGTATGGTGAGCATGGCGAAGTGGATGCCCGGGCCGCACTCATGGTTTCATGCAATGTCTTCATGTTTGAACTGGCGCAGGAACTGGGCTATGAGCCGATCCGCGCCATGGCCAAGGAGTTCGGCATCGGCCAGTATGCCGGTCTTTTCCCCAACCTGAACGACCCGCCGGAACAGAAAGATTTGAAATACGGCAACCTGCCAGAGAAAGCAGTTAACGTTGTTGACGCCTGTAGCATGTCGATCGGCCAGGGACAGATCACGGCAAGTCCGCTACAAATGGCCATGGTGGCCGCGACGATTGCCAACGGCGGCCGCCTCTATCGTCCGCGCCTCGTGGAAAAATGGCGCAACAGTCCGGGCGACGATTATAACCTGAACCCAACCTGGGCCATACGCCAGATTGATGCGCCGATTGAAGCCTTGGAAATTGTACGCGGCGGTATGCTTGACGTGGTTAATCATGATGAAGGCTCCGCGAAAGCTTTAGCTCTTGATGATGTGCTGATTGCCGGAAAAACCGGATCGGCCCAGTATAAAAAAACCGTCGAACGAATCGTGGGTGGCCAGACCACCAATGTGGTGGAAGGCAGTGTGCATGCCTGGATGATTTCCTATGCCCCCTACCATTTCCCAAAATATGCCGTGGCCATGGTGGTGGAAGACGGGGTCTCCGGCGGACGCTCCATCGCGCCGCGCCTACACGATCTCTATACCAAACTTTTTGAGTATGACGGAACCCTCGTAAAGGAGGTCATGTGATGAACCTCCGATTGAAATTGCTGATTGCCGATTGCCGATTGCCGATTTACAGAACTCAATCGGCGTTAGCCTCTTTTGCCAAAAAGCGGTCGCAGACCACCCAATCGGAAATCGGAAATCATCAATCAAAAATCCTCTGCACCGGAGGTGAACGATGAACGGCATAGAACCCAAACGCCTGGACTGGGCGATGCTCTCCACCATTATCCTGTTGGTGGCCATGAGTGTGGCGTTTGTTTTCAGCGCAGGCTACAAATCCACCGAGATGATTGGCGACACGTGGGAAAAGCAATTGCTCTTTGCGATGCTTGGCATGGGCGTATATGCGGTGCTGGTCTGGTTTGATTATAAAATTATTTCGACGCTCTCGTGGTGGATCTATGCCGGGGCGATTTTCCTGCTGCTCGCCGTTTTCCTCTTCAAAGCTCAAAACGGAGCGCAGCGCTGGATTCCATTACCAGGCTTTACCCTTCAACCGTCGGAACTGGCCAAGATTGCGGTATCGATCAAGCTCGGTGCTTATCTGGCGGCCCCGGACCACGAAACGGATACATGGAAAGCCTTTTTCACCTGTGCCGCAATTGCAGGCCTGCCGTTTATATTGATTGCGATTGAGCCGGATTTGAGCACGTCACTCACCCTCGCGCCGATCACGGTGGGGATTATGCTGTATGCGGGCGTGAAACGGAAGCTGTTGCTGATCGGATTAGCGGTGGTCGTGCTGGCCGGAACCACGGCCTGCCTTTGGATTAAATATGAACGGCCGACTCAAGAGCAGCTGGATGCGGGCTACGAGCCGGCAACGAACCAGGTTCTGCCGCGCATGCCGGTGCTGCATGACTATCAGAAGGACCGCATCCGTGTGTTTGTGCGCAATGACCACGATGTGGCGGGCGCCGGATGGAATAAACTGCAGTCGCAAATTGCCGTGGGCTCGGGCGGCCTGCACGGCAAGGGCTATCTCAAGGGCACCCAGAATATTCTCGGGTTCCTCCCCTCGGCCGTGGCGCAGTCGGATTTTATTTTTTGCGTGATCTCGGAAGAGACCGGATTTGTGGGCAGTGCGTTTATTTTAACGCTCTATGCCATGTTGTTAGGACGTTGTATGCGGGTATCGCTGAGATCCCGTGATGAGTTTGGGCGACTCATGGCGCTGGGAATCGGCGTTATGTTGTTCTGCCATGTGTTTGTAAATATTGCGATGACGATTGGTGTACTGCCGATTACGGGACTGCCGCTGCCTCTGATGAGCTACGGCGGATCCTTTATGGTGAGCACCCTCATCGCACTCGGCCTGGTGCAAAGTGTGTACCAACGGCGAGTCATAAGGAATTAGATAAGGAGAGAGAACCATGCTTAAAAAATTGAAAGCCATTGGTGGCAATAAGCGGGAAAAGAAAGAGATCATCATCAACATCGAAACGCTCGAAACGCGCGTGGCGATTCTTGAAGATGGAAAACTCGATAATTTTCATATTGAACGTCAGGAAGATAACCGAATCGTCGGCAGTATTTTTAAAGGCAAAATCCAGAATCTGGAAGACGGCCTGCAGGCCGCCTTTGTGGATATCGGTCTGAAGAAAAATGCCTTTATTCATTACTGGGATATGATTCCGGAAGACGCCGCGCGTTTGGAACGCGAGGAAGGCGTCCGCGCTAAAAGTTCCACCCGCCGCCGCAAAAAATATAAGCCCAATGAAATGCAGAAGATTTTCCCGATCGGCTCCGAAATTATTGTGCAGGTCACGAAGGATGCCATTGGAACCAAAGGGCCGCGTGTTACGGCCAACCTGAGTATTCCAGGCCGCTATCTCGTCATGATGCCGGGGACGCACCTGAAAGGCATTTCCCGTAAGATCGATGACGTCAAGGAACGCAACCGTCTGAAAAAAATTCTGAGCCGCCTGCCGGTTCCGGAAAATATCGGCCTGATCGTGCGCACC
>CAKZQV010000526.1 GCA_937141895.1 uncultured Verrucomicrobiota bacterium | reverse complement strand
GCTGAAAAATGCGCACCAGGTTCATTTTGTTACGCATTCCATGGGCGGTATGATCCTGCGTGATTATCTGGAGGATCATACTCTTCCAAACCTTGGACGCGTAGTTATGCTGGCGCCGCCGAGCCGCGGCAGCGAAGTGACCGACAAACTGGGCGATGTATTTCTTTATAAATGGATTAACGGTCCGGCCGGGAATCAGCTGGGCACCGGAACCAACAGCCACCCGCTCCGGCTGAAGGCTCCGGAGTTTGAACTGGGTATTATTGCGGGTGACCGCTCGATCAACCCGATTCTCTCCTTGCTGATTCCCGGCCCGGATGATGGCAAAGTTGCGCTCAAGCGGGTTAAGCCGGAAACCTATTCCGACTACCTTCAACTCCACACCACGCATGCCACGATGATATGGAACAAGGAGGTGATTAAACAGACCATCCACTTCATTGAAGAAGGTGCGTTTGAGCATCACTCAACCAATGTCTCGTGTAATACCCAGCTGAACAACGATCTTTTTGCAATGAACGGAACACGTCCACTGAAGTAAGGATAAATTAGAATGCACCCAAAAATTAAAATCGCCATCGCCAAGAAGCGCGACCTAAAATCTATCGATACGCTTCGACATTCTGTATATGCCACCGAGTTAGGACAGTTCGAACCCTCTGCCGAAAAATCATTACATGATCGTCCGGAGGTCGAAAGCACCTATATCGTCGCCTATGAAGGTGACAAACTGGCAGGCTTTGTGGGCATCACCGCACCTTCGAGCCCGGCCTACTCCATTGACCACTACATTCTACGGAGTCAATCTGGGTTGACGTATACGGACGGCCTTTTTGAAATCAGGGCACTCACCGTTATCGATCAATCCCGCGGCACCCATGTGGCCCCGGCCTTAATGTATGCTGCCTTTCGTTATGCGCAAGAACACGGCGCACGTGAATTGATTGCGATTGGGCACCGTAAGGTCCGAAATATGTATATCCGTTTGGGTATGCGCCCCAAGGGACTCAATTTTAAATCGGGGAAGCTGGATTATGAATTACTCTCTGCTTCGGTTGAATCCATTGAAAAGTAGCTGACCCGATTTGATAACCGGTTGAAACGACGTGAACAACTGGTGGACTGGCAGGTCGCGATACCCTTCCACCCCGAGAAGGTGTGTTATCACGGCGGCGCATTTTTTGAGGCTATCGGAGCAACGTTTGAGAATTTGAACCGCAGAAATCAAATTATTAATGCGGATGTTCTGGATGCCTGGTTTCCTCCATGTTCTGAATCCTTAAAAATGCTGCATGAACATCTGGGCTGGATTATGCGCACCTCGCCACCCAACCACGCGGAAGGGCTTGTTGAAACACTCTCTCAGGCACGCGGAATCAGACCTGAGAATATCCTGCCGGGAGGTGGATCTTCTCCGCTTATTTTCTTGGCGCTTACACAGTGGTTGAATCCCCGTTCAAAGGTGCTGATTCTCAACCCAATGTATGGAGAGTATGCTCATGTTCTTGAGAAGGTCGTAGGATGCCGTGTTGAGCGGTTTAAGCTCTACAGAGAAGAGAATTATGAAATCGACACCCATCGGCTTTCTGAAAAACTGAGCGAAGGTTTTGATCTGTTCGTCTGGGTTAATCCCAACAGTCCTACAGGTCAACATGTGAGGCGGGAAAAGGTGGAGAAGGTCTTGAAGCAATGTCCGGCTTCCACCCGTGTATGGATCGATGAAACCTATGTTGAATATGCCGGCGATGGCCAGTCGCTAGAATCTTATGCCGCCGCGAGCGAGAATGTGGTGGTCGTTAAATCCATGTCGAAGGTTTATGGATTGAGTGGATTGCGCGTGGGTTATCTTTGCGGTTCCGCCGCATTGCTTAACCCTCTTCGCCAGCTGACTCCGCCGTGGACCATCAGTCTTCCTGCACAGGTGGCAGCAGTCAAAGCATTGAAGAGTCCAGTGTATTATAAAGAGAAATACGAACAGACGGCATGTTTACGACATACCCTGGCCGAAGAACTGAACGCTCTTGGCATATCAGAAATCATTCCCGGCATTGGTAATTTCATCCTGTTCCATCTTCCGGACACCATGGGGGATGGCCCAACGCTCATCAAAGCATGCCGTGATAAAGGGCTCTTTATTCGCGATGCATCTGAAATGGGTGCCGGCATGGGCGACCGTGCAATTCGAATCGCCGTTAAAGATGAATTTTTAAACCGAAAAATGATCAACATTCTCCGGATAGCGTTAAAAGAATGCAACCAAAGGGAGGTGCTCAGCCATGCCTAATATTATCGCCGCGTGGATTGGATTTGCTCTGGGTGCCGTTTCCGGCGCCATTCCCGGTTTGTTTTTTCACCACTACGGATGGTTGGGCGGCTATACCTCTTGGCCGCGACGCCTGATCCGGCTGGGTCATATTTCATTTTTCGGAATCGGCTTCCTTAATCTCGGGCTCGGGCTCACCGCTCGTATGCTAAACATTGATCCGGGGGCTACATCCATCCTGATGATCGTCGGAGCCGTCATGATGCCGACCGTCTGTTACCTCAGTGCCTATAAGCCGACTTTTCGGCATCTATTTTTCATCCCTGCAGGCTCGGTCCTGATTTCCATATTGATATTCATATTTAACGTAGACGAGGCTTCCAGCCTCGTTATGCACCCCGACCAACTACCCCCGAATCAGACAACGAAGCTGGAAGCTTCGTCTACTTTAACGGAAGGAACAATACCATGAAAATTGCATTTATAGCCATGAGCGGTATTCGCGCGTGCGATCCCGAACTTCTCGAACTCGGACTCACGCTCCCCGGTTTTGTAGAGCGGAGCAAACAGATTGCCTCGCTTCCCAGCCTTGGGCTGCTTACCCTGGCCGGTATGACGCCGAGTCATCATGACATCCAGTATATCGAAATTCCGGATCTCTATGCCGAAGGCGTCGAACTGGAAACCTTTGATCTGGTTGCGATCTCCAGCTACAGCGCTCAGATCAACGAAGCCTATGAGCTGTCGGCACGGTATCGAGCAATCGGGGTATCTACGGTGATGGGGGGTCCGCATGTGACCACCCTGCCTCACGAAGCCCGAAAATACTGCACCTCGGTGATCCTGGGCGAAGGAGAGCCCGTATGGCATGATCTTCTGGCTGATGCGGAACAGGGCAAACTGAAAGTGTTTTATGATGCGCGGAACCTAGACTTTGATCTGGCGGATGCCCCGATGCCGGCGTTTGAATTGCTGGATATTGAAAAGTATAATCGCATCACCGTGCAGAGCAGCCGCGGTTGTCCGCACAACTGTGAATTCTGCGCGGGTTCCAATCTGATCTGTACTCGGTACAAACAGAAACCGGTAGAGAAGGTCCTGGCCGAGATCGATAAAATCTGCAAAATCTGGCCCCATCCATTTATCGAATTTTCTGATGATAACAGTTTCGTAAACAAAGCCTACTGGAAGGCTCTTTTACCCGAACTTAAAAAACGAAAGATCAAATGGTTTACGGAAACCGATCTGTCTGTTTCAGAAGATCCAGAGCTTTTAGATCTGATGAGAGCATCCGGCTGCGCACAGGTTTTAATCGGTTTTGAAAGTCCGACCCTTGACCCCCTGGATCATCTTGAAATCAAGACCAACTGGAAACTCAACCGATTCAAAAAATATAAAGCCTCCATTCGAACGATCCAATCGCATGGCATTACCGTGAACGGATGTTTTATTGTGGGTCTCGATGGGCAGACCTCTTCCGTATTCGACGAGATTTATGATTTTGTAAAGGAGACGGAACTCTACGAAGTGCAGATTACCATACTCACCCCATTTCCCGGCACCCCGCTCTATGAACGTCTCAAGCAAGCCCACCGTTTGATCGATCCAACCAACTGGAAAACCTGCACCCTGTTCGACCTGAACTTCCGGCCGCAGGGAATGACAGAACACGAACTTGCTCATGGATTCCGGCAACTGGGTGCTAAACTCTATTCCGAAGAGTTCACCAAGTGGAGACGCGACACGTTTAAATCAAATCTCAGAAAATCGATGCGTAACGAGCAGTTCCTTACGCAGAAAGGTGCAGCATGAGAAAGGTTTCATCTAAAAATATCCAATGGTTGGAAAATGAACTACCGATCCTGAAGCAGGCCGATGTGGTTTCCGCCGAAACAGCGGCAAACATAAAAGCCTACTACCAGACCCAGACCATCGGTGCATTGCACTGGGCGGTTGTGGCCTTCGCCGTTCTCGGCTCTCTGCTAATCGGCGGCGGCATCATCCTGCTCTTTGCACATAATTGGGACGAACTGAGCCGGCCCACCCGTGCCGTATTATCGTTCTGTCCATTGATGGCCGGGGCTCTGCTGAGCATGACGGCCATGATCAAAAATGGCGGAAACGCACTTCGGGAATCGGCCGGCATTTTTCACTCACTCATGGTGGGCGCCTCAATTGCCCTGGTCGGCCAGACCTATCACATTCCCGGCGACGCCCCGGGATTCATGCTGACCTGGGCACTGCTGATTCTTCCCTTACAGTTTCTACTCAGCTCAACGGGCGCCTATCTGATTTATCTCGGTTTAATCGGCGGCTGGTCGATCGCGGCTCAAGTCGATTATGGACAAGCCGCGGCTTACTGGTTATTGCTCCTTCCAGCCATTGGAAAACTCTGGGGTATGCTGAAAATCAAACGCCATGCTCCGGACACACTGCTTTCCTTTTTCGGCCTGCTCATCGCCGTGCTGATTGCTGTGGGCGTTGTATTTGAAAAGACCGTGCCGGGACTTTGGATTGCCGCCTATTCTGCGTTGCTGGGCGGAACCGCGTTAATCGGCCTCAGGCTTTATGGCCAGGAAGAAGGCTGGAGCAATCCTCCCAAGACCGTGGGGATTATCGGAATTGCGGTCCTGAGCTATCTCTTTACCTGGACCTACTTTTGGAAAGAGATTGGGTGGGATCATGTCCGACACAGCTGGCACTACAAACCCTGGGGTGAAACCTTTGATATTTCGATCACCTTAGTTTTTATTCTGATCTGGCTGATGATCAGCGTCAAAACCATCCGAACCCGAACCTTTGAAACCCTTACCCTCTCCGCATTTCCAATCCTTGGAATTCTCGGTTTTCTGTTCGGCATGGACGGCGGAGAATCTGCCGCTACTGTTAGCGGACTCGTCTTTAATGGGTTCATGCTTTTCTTCGGCGTCATGTACATTGTGCTGGGTTGCCGACAGGTGAAACTGCGCCAGCTCAATGGTGGGATGGCCATTGTTTCATTACTGCTCATTACCCGGTTTTTCGACGCCGGATTCTCCTTCGTCGCGCGTGGCATCGTCTTCATCCTGCTCGGCAGCAGTTTTCTCACCGCCAATCTGGTGATGCTCAAACGTAAAAAACAACAGGAGGTCGCATCATGAAAAAGCTGTATCTAATCCTTCTGCTGGGCATCATTTTTGTACAGTTGGCCGTTCCGTTTAAAATGATGTACGACCGGGAACGCGTGCTGAAAAACGGCACCCGGTTCAGCTTTAAAACACGGCCGATCGATCCCGCCGATCCCTTTCAAGGGCGCTTTGTCCGCTTGCAGCTGAAAGATAGCCACTGCACCATCCCCGAAGACCGGACGGAAGATTTCAGGCGCAAACAGAAGATGTACGCAACGATTAGAGTCCATGAAGATGGATACGCTCATTTTACGGCAGCCGGTAAAGAGGTCCCGGACTCCCCGCATTTTCTGAAAACAAGAACCCGGGGTGGATTTTCTAAACTGGATGACGCGCAGTATAAC
Source organism: uncultured Verrucomicrobiota bacterium (assembly GCA_937141895.1). Lineage (GTDB taxonomy): Bacteria > Verrucomicrobiota > Kiritimatiellia > Kiritimatiellales > Pontiellaceae > Pontiella. Next base: position 608 of record CAKZQV010000526.1, on the reverse strand, counting down.
GTGCGGATTCAGATCCCGTTCGACCGATTCTACATGGAAGAGGGAAAAGCGCCGCGCGCTGAAAAATTAGCGATTGATGCCGCACGCAAAGGCGATTGCTGGGTTGACGTTCGAATTCTAAACGGCCGGGCCGTCATCGAAGACGTCTACGTGGAGGGCGAATCTATTCGTGCGCTTTCGCGCGTTGCTCAGTGATGTCCGCCGGAAGATTCACCTGTTGGGATTCGACGTGTTTAAACCAAGTCTAAACAAGCGCACAAATCGACATATAATATTTCAGTTGTTGGAAAAATGCTTTAATCCCGTATTATGTCTTATTGGGGAAGCAAGGATGATTAGAGTGCCATGGGACAGTAAATCACCCAGGATCAAATTATGCGCTCACGTTGCGAAGTCCCAGTCATAGCAGCAATTTAATCTGACCATTTTGATCTGAACTGAGTTGCAATGTCTTTTGTGCTGATGAAAAAGGGGGAAACAATTCTGATGGATTAAGCCAGCAGCTGATTTAAATGAAAATTACCTTCATACAACCCCGTATGCTTACCGGAAAACCAAGTGACTGCATGGAGCCGCTGGTTTTTGCGCTGTTGAAGGCATTGACCCCA
>CAKZQV010000525.1 GCA_937141895.1 uncultured Verrucomicrobiota bacterium | reverse complement strand
CGACGGCGACCTGCGCCGCCATTTGATCGAAACTCCAAATCTGGTGAATCAAGCGGTCGATCAGTTTATGACTGCCAACCCAAAAACCCTGAAAAAAGAACAGCTGGCGATCGATATTCTGGATCTTTACGAGCAGTTCAACATCGACGACCTCATCGTGGTGGACGACGAAAACCGGGTGATTGGTGCCGTCGATATTCAGGACATGCCCAAGATGAAAATCCTTTAGAGCCAAACTCATCTGTACAATCAATTCGGGACATCATCCTTTCGAACAGGTTACCTTTTCTTTTTTACATGAGTTCCATATCATTTTTTAATTAGATTACTATCCGATCATCACCTGGGTTTGAACAAATTTGCAGAGACCCCGCCAATCCCAACCACGCAAACACTTACGGAGAACCAACATGGAAAACTCGGATGTTCAGATCCAAATAAAAATGGGGAAAATGGAAAGAAATATTGTCAATGACAAGTATAACTTTGCCTATTTGACGATTCCAAAAGCTGCAAATTCTTCTGTAAAATACGCGTTGCTTCCAACCATCTCCAAATCTCAAAATGACACTATTCATGATTCCCCAATAATCCAAAACCTTCACCGAACGGATAAGGACCTTTATGTCTATTCAGATAAACAAAGCGTCCTTCATAAGGACTACTCGCTTGTATTTGCGGTTGTGCGAAATTCCTGGACCAGGATTGCATCCTGCTACATTGACAAGATTCAGCATGCTTTTCACAAACCGTTTGCAGAATACGGAATGAGCCCTGACACATCGTTTTCAGAATTTGTAGAAACGATTGCACAAATTCCTGACGATCGATCAGAGATTCATTTTCGGTCGCAACTTTCATTTCTATTTTTAGGAGATATTTACCTGCCAAACCTCACATTGAAAGTTGAATCGCTAAATGCTCAATGGCCGATTATTCAATCCTATTTCCACTCCAAATACGATCTACGCATCGAAGATATGAAACAGATCTGCAAGCGGGGAAATGGCAAGTATGCCGACATGTACGACCGTCGTACTTCGAAGTTGATTGAGCAGCGGTATAGCGATGAAATCGCATTTTTTAACTTCAGCCCTCTTTCCTGATAGCGCATTTCAGCCTGCCCAACCGCCGCTCCAAGCGGGACCCATCAAAAAGCAAGAATCTCCACAAACCTGATCCGTTGCCTTCAGATTGATATTCATCACCCATGTATGAAAACACAATCTGAGCGTTATCCAAACAGCGCTTTATAGCCTTCCAGCAAACGCTCTACATCATCGAAATAGTGTAGCTTCCCATCGGCCAGCAAAATGCCGCAGTCGCAATAACTTCGAAGGGTTTCCTTCGAGTGGGAAACCATAATGATCCGGGCATGGTCCAGTTTGTGTTTCAGTGCTGCCTTACTTTTTTTCTTAAAATTCGCATCGCCCACCGCCGTAATTTCATCAATCAGATAGCAGTCAAAATCAATCGCCATGCTCAAGCCGAAGGCCAAGCGCGCTTTCATCCCACTGGAATAGGTGCGAATTGGAAGGTTCATCGATTTCCCAAGCTCTGAAAATTCCTCGACATAATCAATAATCCGCTCGGTATCTTCGCCGTAAATTCGCGACACAAAGCGTACATTCTCCAGTCCAGTCATAGAACCGTTAAATCCTCCGGAAAATCCCAAGGGCCATGAAACGCGGACGTTGCGGACAATCCGCCCCTCATCCGGCATTTCCGCACCGGACAGGAGCCGAAGCAATGTTGACTTCCCCGCACCATTGGGTCCCATCACAGCTATATTTCGGCCGTGCTCAAATTTGAAATCCAGCCCCTCGAAAATGACCTTCCGGATACCTTTCATCCGATAGGTCTTTGAAACCTGATGCAGTTCAATCACTGTCCGGCCCTCCGCCTTCGGGTTAGACGTTCACCCGTCAGGCCAAACAGCAGGGATAGCAGGGCAAACCAGATCAGATAATTCTTGTCGAGTACAGTACTTGCATAGTTCGAATAATAACCCGTTCGGATCCATTCAATGAGATGCAGCACCGGATTCCATTTCAGAATATCCACGGCAGCAGTCGGCAGTTTGCTGGGAATGTAAAAAACGCCGGATATAATGATCAACGGTCGCGTTAGAATGCTTTCAACATATTGCCACGATTCCCACACGGAAAGCATTACGGCATTCAATATGCCCATACCTGTGCCCAGCAGGCAGACCATGGCGAACGCAAGAGCGAGCTGATCCGGATGTCGCGGCAATGCGGCCTGCCCCAATAGAATTAACATCCCAAAAAAAAGTATCATAATCACCAGATAGGTCGCTGAGATCAGCATGGAACGAGCAAAAAGCGTGTCCGTTTCCTTGATACTGGGATAAGTTAATAATGCTTTGTTGGCATTAAATGTGGTCATGAGCGCGGCGGACAGTTTTTTATAAAACTCCAGCGTCAGCATACCGGTAGCAAAAAAGAGGGCCAGGCTTGCTCCGAAGGGGGGGCGTCGACCCGCCGCGCCAAACACCGCTACAAATACCGCTACACCCAGCGCCGGCGTAATAATAGCCCAGAGATAGCCCAGCTGTGACGTACCGAATGTAGCCCTGGTTTCACGGAGCATCAAGGCACCAAGGATACGCAGTTGTGTTATGAGGATTTTCTTCATTGTGCGTTTAAGACATGTGGTCCCGAATAGAGTAGACGATCAGCACACCAATCCCCCAAAGCACGGCAGCGAAAACCGTCAGGAGAACGGGATAGAGAATTTTTCGCGGATAAAGCGGATATTCCGGGAGTGCCGGCTTTTCGTATACGGCGAGAAAGCGCTGACGACGTCCCGCTTCTACACGGGCGCTCTCGAGCGAGGCCAAGGCCGAGGTGTAGGCCTTTTGCGCAAACTCTTTTTCCACCTGCAGCTCTTCATACTGCGTTAACTGTGCGGACAGGCGGGCGGGCTTCCCATCTTTCATAGTCCCCCCTCCCCGCGACTCTATTTCGGTTTCCAGCGCTTCTGCTCGACGCTGTAAAGCCCGTAAGGACGGAGCATCCTGCCCAACACTTTTTTTCAGGATAGCAATCCGCGTCTGTACTTCGATCAGCTCCCGCTCGAGCCCAACCAATGTTTCAATCGCAGCCAGAGCATTAACGGAAGGATCGAGCGATGCTTCTTCATCGCGAAACGTTTGAACCCGGCGAAGCTGAGCCAGCAAGCGAGCTTCATATCGCTCAACCTCCTGCTCAGCATAGCCGACCGCCTCCCTGCGCGCTTCCTCGGAAAGCGTATTGACCAACTCCTGCACATACGTGAGCAATAGGTCCGCCACAAGTTTGGACTCCTCAGCAGAAAACGCCTGCACTTTAAAATCGATAATCATCGAGGTCGGGTCATAGCTGACGCTGATCCGTCGCTGCCAGTATTTCGTGACCCGCTCAATTTCCGTGACCCAGAGTCGGGAAAAGAGATCGATGTCTTGGGCTGCATATATTTTTCGGAACCCGAGATCCTGTTCTAGTCGATCCACCACTTCGCGACTCTGGAGATAATTGAGCACCATATAGGCATCCGAGGCCGTTGAGGAATTTCCTACCAGTCCGGTAAAGGCGCCAAAGAGATCACCGCCGGTATTCCCCTTCATACTCCGCACCGAAAATCCCGCACGAGTAACGTAACGTTCCGACGCCAAAAATGTGGTGTAGAGGGTCCCCAGCAGCACCGGCAGCACCACACAGAAGACAAAAGACCATTTCAGTCGTTTCCGCCGCTTCTGCTGCGGCGTCAAGGTTTTCTCAACCGGTTGCTCTTGTTTTAGATTCTCATTCATATCATGCATTCTTTCTAATTCCAGACTGTGCCCAGGCCCGCAGCACGAACCGCTTCATCCGACGCATGGGCGGCATCCGGGAAGGGCCATGCGACCGCCATTCCACCAGCTCCTCAACCGCCCGTTCTGGCTCCGTGTATTTTTCCGAGTTTTTACTAACGTAAGTTGGATACAGGATGAGCGCCCCGGCCACCAGCTCATCCAGACAAATCATCCGGGTTCGTCGAGCAATCGGATGAAAGTCCTGCGTTAAACCCCAACTTGAATAAAAAGGAGCGCCATAGCAGACCACCGCGATCCCTCGCAAAAGTGCTTCGAATCCCGTGAGCGACGTCAGCGTATGCACCTCATCCACCTGTTCCAGCATTCCGATAATATCCGCATTGGTCACGATTTCGTCGCACCACTCTGCCGCCTCAGGCTCCGTCGCACCTTTTTTACGTAAGCCGGCAACCACATCCGGATGGGGTTTATACACCACATGGGCCTCCGGATTCTTTTCACGAACGACCCGGACCAAATCTGCGTTGGTTCTAATATCCAGCGCGCCATACCTGATCGAAGCATCCTGCTCCACCTGCCCCGGAACCAAAATGACGGGTCTGTTCCCTTCGGGTCGATCCCACACAGATCCCTTGAGGTTATATTTTCCAATCCCCGACTCTACAATGCGTTCCCGTAATCGGCGGGCACGTTCAAGTAGGTGGTCATCAAAGGATGCATGTTGAAGCAGTTGTTCCAGCCGCGATGATTTAGATGCATCGTAATAGATCCCCAAATCATCAATAACCCATGATAACGGCCGAATTAAATCCGCTCCCAGACCTGATGAGCGGAGAAACCCGTCTTCCACTCGAAGGATTGATGCATTGTCCGGGATGTCATCCACGTTCTTATCGCCCCACACCGCAAGGGTCGCACCGTCGGGAAGCTCACTGCGTCCAATATCAAACAGAAGATTTGATCCCTGAAAAAAATCCTCAACCAACGGCTTTTTCCATGCAGAAAATCCATAGGCGAAAACGGTTCGAGGAAAACGCCCACGCATCTGCCGCTGGAAGCCGATATAGTCCATGACCCGCTCAACCTCGCAACGCTCCTCCCGCTCAGGATCGATATAACGCGGATACTCAACCAACGCTGCGTGCACGAGCTGTTCAAGTGTTGCAGGTCCCCGCCGGTCGGGTGCAGGAAGCCCATCTTCCGTCAGCCCCCAGCCCGCATAAAACGGCATACCAAATGTTCGGACTCGCTTCCCCCAGATCAACGCTTCGAAACCCACCTGAGAAGTTACCGTATAAACAGATACTGCCTGTTCAATCAAACGCACCGGATGACAGTTTTCCGCAATCACTTGGACTCGGTTATTTTTTTCCAAGGTCTGGACATCATAATGACCCGCTTTTTTTCGGGTATAAATATCCGGATGCATTTTTACCACGACTACAGAATCAGGATGTTCATCCAATGCGGCATGCAGCATTTGATCGAACGATGCGAGCGACGCAGCACCATACTCAACCGAAAGATCCTGAGCAACCTGATCGATGACCAACACATAGTTTTCCGGCAGTTCACCATCATACTCTCGCGCAGCGTTATATTTTGAAAGCCGCAGCTCTCGCCATTGCTCCATCAATCGGTTTGCCCGTTTTTTCTGTTCTTCTTCCAACGATTGGAAAATCAACTTTTCAATGCGAGAAGGCTCCGAGGCGTCATAATAAATGCCCTCATCATCCACCACAATCGAAAGCGCCTCATCCTCGCGCCCGACCGACCGAAGAAAACCGTCTTCCAAAAGACTAAAGGACGCGCGGTTTTTTTTTGCATCCTCAACAGCCCAACGGCCAGAGGGTTTACCCCCCCATCCCAACCGTTTCGGGATCCCCCCTTTGTTACTATCAAGGATACGCGAAACCGTATCATTCCGGGACAACGATTTTGAGATAGTGACATAATCCGCCTTCACCCCATATCTTTGCGACGGCCCTGACAAAGAGTGTATGACGGCTATCTTCATAAAGTCCAAAGACCTATCGGGTCAACTTATGCACCTCGGGACAGAAATTCACCCAGCGTTCGCAGAGATGGCTTTCGGGAATCAGCAAGGAACCTTACCGGGGAGCGTTTGAACTTCTCGTACTTGCGATGGTTACGGGCTGGAATGAGGCGATAGATCATGCGATCAATCCATAATCCCTCCGAAGCCTGCTCACGCTCAACCTTGTATGCGGGCAACTCCAACCGAGATCCCATACCACAGACCGCACGGCGCGGGCGAACCGTATGCTCGCCCTTCAACACGGCATCAAAAAGTTGAAAATGTTGCTCCCACGTGGGCAATACAAAGCCCGCCATGGAGTCGACAACTAGCCTGCGTTTCTTTGAATCCGGCTGTGCAAACTCTAAAATGGCCTCACGCCATCGAGCCCCATCAACCGGATCGATAAATAGTGCCCGCTCCTGACTTGCCTCATGGAACACCTCGATATCCGAGGAAATAACGGGGGTTCCCGCAGCAATAGCCTCGACGAGGGGCATCCCCCACCCCTCTGAAAAGCTTGGAAAAAGGAGCGCTTGTGCTCCTTTAAGCAAGGCGATTAATTCAGTATCGGGAAGATCCGAATATTCGTGGATGTATGAACGGGCAACCTCGCACCGGTCTAGAAAATCAAATGTGTTCTGGTTACTCCACCCACGCTTACCGACGATGACCAGCTTTGGTGCAGAGCCCGTTTTTTCAATGAGATCTCGCCAAACATTGAGTAACAACAAATGATTCTTTCGGGGCTCAATGGTTCCGATGGTTATAAAATAGGGTTGTTCAACTGCCATCTCGGAGGCGGACTGCTTCTTGGCCAAAGAAATGAACGTGGGCTCTACCCCAATCACCAAAACCTCGCAGGGAGGTGCCTCCAACGACTCATCCTTACAAAATGTTAAGAAGCGCTTTCGGGTAAATTCAGAATTCACCAGTATCACATCGGCGAATACCGCGGCATGATGCATTCGCCGTGTATGCGTCTCCGAATCACCTTCACGGACATATTCACTGAAATCGATCGGAATCAAATCATGAATATAGAACAAAATGCGACAGCCCAGCACATTGCGCAGGTTGATAAAAATATCCTGCTCGAGAAGCCCGTGATGGGAACAATTTAGATAGGTCGCTGTCCCTTCGCCAGCATTGACCTTATTGATCAGCTCCGGATCAATCCTTCCTTCCAATGCGGAGTTTGAGGGGGAAGCGCTTATTTTCTTTTTGGTGCCCAGGGTCTCCTTGTAGAGATGGGTCAGCTGCTTCTCATCGGCGCAATCCGAGGGTTTCAAGTCAATCCATCGGGCAAATACCAGATCGCGAAGCATTTTCTGTTGCTGCGATGTTAACGCAAAAAGGCCTCCTTCGCTCTGGTAGACGCCCAACACTTCTCCCTTGGGAAGCGTCTCCATTAAATGATTCAGATAACGGATGTCTACACGGTCGATGCCTGTGGCCGTGGGTGCATTGTGCCGGCTTAAAAGCCGGGTGCAGTCGTAAAGGATCGATGCCATGGCTATCTCCCCCACTTCATATTAATCATGAATTTCATCGGGCTGTCACCCAGGAAGTTATCGGTATAGGGGGCGATATAGTCCGACCCCGAATTCAAAATATGATCCCAGAATTCCTGAAACAACGGTGTATGGAATACCGGCACATACGGGCAGGGGTGCGTCTCCATGTCAAATGGCGAGATCGAGGGCAGAAAACGTGTGATACCTTTTTTGTTAAAATACCGGGCCTCATGCAAGGTTCCCGATGAGAGAGAACCAACCGTGGAAAATGCATCACAACCGAGTGCGTCGTACGCATTAATTTCAATGGATTTGCAACCACGAATGCTCTCCGCCAGCTTCCGCTGCTCGGCCAGATTTCCGGTATGCGGGTGCGCCTTAAAGAAGACTTCTTCATGCGTACTCGCCAACATCTCCAAAGCACTCTTGAGTTCATACATTCCGGCGACCTTGCCATCATAAATAATACTTGAATCAATTTCGATCTGACCAAAGAAAATGGCACTGCCTTCCCGGTACCGATCATCCGGCAGAATCCGCCTGGTCCGCGCACGAGACACCCGCGCCGCAGTCCGAATGGATTCATCCGGCAGTTGCAGCGCCTGAACCTTCTCTTGGATCGAAGCGACATTTGACCGAATTCCAAACAAGTAGTCCTTAAGAAATCGTACCGGATGGATTGAGAAATCAATAAATGGAATTTGGCGCTCATTGAGATAGCGCAGGAGATACGGAGGACATTCATACAAAATCACCAAGCTTCCGTCGTATACACCATTCAACAAAGAGCTAAGCGCCTCAAAAGCGGTCTGGCCTTCGTATATCTGCGCCCAGGAAGCGCTCTCAAGCGGCAGGCCAAGATCTGCATAAGCACGGGCGCGAGGTGCCGTAGTCAAATTCTCGTCACCATAGACACTGGATACCGGCAGATCAGGGTAGTGCTTTTCGAGCAAGGGTGCAAAGAGCGTGGAGATCCAGTTAACATTTACATTCTGCGGATTTCTAAACCGGTTCCGCCGACGATCATCAACTTTAAGGATATCGCTCGAAAAAATAATACGATCCACAGCCGGCATCTCTTTGAGCAGGCTTTTCTGTTCACTTAATTCCATGGTTGTTTTCATTCTTATTCCATTTGTTACACATAGCGATTTTTATTCTATATTCTACTCAACGAGAATCGTACTCGTTCGACTGATATCGAGTAGGGGCTGAACGTAGATGCGGATAAACTTGTAGTATTCCGAAGCAAAGGCGTTGGCGACATAGATCAGGTCTTTATCCTGCATCGCGAACGAGCTGGCCAGAAAGAAGGCTTCCGGTTCTTCGAAGTTCAGGCTGTAAATGGCCGCCACTTTTCCGTCGAACCGCGTTTCGGGAACCGGGAGGCCGGCCTGCTCAAGGACTTCCGGATCCTCAAAGCGGAAAAGAAAAACGCCACCGGCATCGGCCAGACCATCGTTGAGGCCTCCGGACTCTGCCAGCGCTTCAGCCAGACTGAGATTTTCGGTTTTGAACAGATGCCGCTTCTTTGTGGAAACTGCACCAAAAGCAGAAAATGAACGCGGACGGTGCATCACCTGCACCGTGTCATTAGGCATCATCCAAACATTATTGCGGTTCCGCCCGATCACTTCATCCAGACGAATGGAATCATGCACATCCCCGCGCACAATCAGTGCCTCCGATTCATAGATGGGCGATTGCGAGCCGCCCGCACTCGCCACAACATCCAGCAGACGCAACCCACCGATAGGCAGGGGATATCGGCCCGGCCGATTCACATCGCCGACCACCACGAGATTATTACTGACATTCTTAGCTAGCGCCACCTGCACCTGAGGTTCTACGGCTTTTCCTGTCAGTCCGTCCTGAATCATCTGGCGCACGGTTTCAATCGGCTGCCCTGACACCGGCACGAGCCCGACATACGGAATAAATACAGAACCGCTTTCATCCACAATCGAGTTAATGCTGGATTGTTTTTTTTCAACCGTTGAAAAGAGACCATCGCCAGATGTTTCCCAGATATTGATGACTAAATGGTCTCCCACCCCTAAAACGGATTCCGGCTTTCCGTTGATCGTGGTGCTGAAGGCTTCATTTAATTTAACCGGCCGGGGTCCACCCAGCTTTTCCGCCGCAAGCACATCGAGTTCGATCACGGAATATTCGCGCTCAGCGGGCTCCACGTTTTCGAACCGGGCCATCTCACGCCTAGACGGCCCTGAGCCAGGTAGCGTGCCGCAACCACTGAGCATGGAAATCAGGGCCAACGCATAACCCGCCAGCCGGGCGGCTTTTCCCGTTTTTCCATGCGGCGTATGTTGCTTCTTTATTCGTCCTCTTTTTGAAGGGGGCATCTGCTCCATCTTTTCCACAATACTGCGGCAGGCCTGCTGCATACCCTTTGAATCATAAAAGTCACCGGCCATCAGGGCTTCTTGTCGGATCCATTCCAAATACGCCTTACGTAAACGGCCATCCCCCACATGGGTTGAATGCCAAAATGAATCAAAATCGGGATCCCCTTGGGCACAGATGGCCAGTTCCGGGTGCGCATAGATGGCCGAACCCACCACTAATAAGGGAACTCCGTGATAGATCGCCGATAACCCGGACGTACTGTTAATCGTGATAACGCCCGCCGCATGACGCGTCAGCAAACCGATGGAGCCGGTATCAATCACATTCACCCGATCCTCAATTCCGTATGCCCTAGCCGTATCCCGGATCAGTTTTCCATCATTGCAATGACCCCGTTCTAGGGGGTGAATCTTAAACACCAATTGTGTTCCGGAGGGCGCATGGCTGGCGAACGATTTCAGCACAGCAGAAATAAGCTTGAGCGAGCTCCAGCCCAATGCGGCTCGCTGATGCATCTGCGCGTCGGCAGAAACCTGCAACGGAACCAGATAAAATTTTCGGTCGTGATGCTCCAGGAGTCTCTCAACCGTTTTAAAGTTCTCGTCATGTCGGGTCAGGCGGCGCCAGCCGTTTCGCATCCAATAATAGGCTTCGGTATGGAGCGCCATATCCCGATGAAAGAGCTGGCGACACTTGCCAATGGTGAACAGGGTGCGAACCGCATAATAAAATCCGCCGTAGATGCACATGGCCTTGAACCCTCGATATTCCGGGCTCTGCCTATCCGAATCATGGGATTGAATACGCTCCTCCACGGGAATGCGGCCGGCCAGCGGGGAATAGCGATTGTTCCCATCGCGCTCAACGGTGATATATCCTGGACGAATATACCCTTCTTCGAGTGAAACCACGCGAATTCCAAAACGGCCAGCCACAGCCCGGGCTACACGATGAGCCGGCCGGGAAGCCCCGAAAAGAACGATATAATCCACGGAGACCATGGAAAGAAAATCAGAAATCCAGCGCTTCCACTCCCCCATATCCCCAAAAAAGCTGATGCTTTGCTTACGCGACGAAAACAGACGATCACCTGCGTTGAAGCAAACCCGCCACGTCGTATAGCCCCTCTTCTCAAGATAAGACTGAAAATTCTTAAAAAACGGACCCACCGGCCCCTGCAGCAACAGAACATTACCCCGCCCCTTTTGGGCGCAACAATCCTCTTCGCCGGCGCTTTCCTTCGGAAAACTCGCCATAACTACCCCACAAACCTTACAAACACGCCAAAACAAACAACTTAAAAATATTCTAAATTTACCCCAAAGTCAAATTTACTTCGAATACTCTACAAATTTCAGCCGAAGATACTAAGCCATTTTTCACAGTGATAACTAAAGTACTCACTGGTAGGACGCTGCCCCATTCTTTTTAAGGACAACCGTGATCAATACGCACTTCCCTACAAAATTAGGCGGGATGAAACGCAAGAGTTACCGATTGACCCGGAATTACCCAATCGGTAGGGTTTGCGGATTCTTTTTACCAAGATAGGAGAGGTAGTACCATGGCCATGATGATTTCCAAGTTTAATAAGCTGATTCACAACAAGACCGTATGGTTGGTTTTTGCAATTTTTATCAGTGTCGCTTTTGTGATGGTGTACACGGGCGGCAATTCAGACAGCGCCCAAAAAGAACGCCGGAAAGCCGCCAGCGAGACGGTCGGTCGCCTTTGGGGACAGGACGTCTCCCACGGCGAGTTTAATCTGGCCTACCGTAACACCTACGCCAATTTTGCTTTGTATATGATGCTCAATGGCCAGCAGATGAAGCTGAACGATGAAATGAATGCACTACTGAACGATCGCGCCTGGCGCCGGGTTGCCATGCTGCTAAAAGCCAAGGAGATGGGCCTGAACGCTACGCCGGAGCAAACGATTGAAATGATCAAAACGCAGCCGTTCTTTTCCAACCCGCAGACGGGCCAGTATGATGCAAACGCGTACAACATGTTTGTGGCACGAATCCTTCCGCAGCTCGGAATGACCGCCAAAGACTATGAAATGATGATGCAGGAAAACGTCATCATCGAAAAGGTCGCGGCAACCGCAGCTCAAGGTGCACTAGTCACCGACGATGAAATCAAAAAGGCCTTCCACCTCTACAATGACAAGCTGACCGTAAACTATGCGTTCCTCCCGCGCTCACTCGTCGCCACGCCTGAAGTGACCGAAGAAGAGGCCAAAGCCTATTACGATACCAACCCGCAGCAGTTCAGCATGCCGGAAAAAGCCGTCGTTCATTATGTTCAGTTCCCGGTCAGCAACTACACCAATGAGGTGACGGTCACTGACGAGCAGGTGGCGCAGGTTTACGAACAGAACAAGCAACGCTACATCAAACCCGAAACCGCAACCAATGCGATTCCGGAATACCTCGCGCTGGATGAAGTAAAGGCAGAATTGACCGACGAGATTAAAATCGAGCTCGCCCGTCGCATGGCGGCCAATACCGCCGATGGCCTTGTGGCCTCGCTGGCCAATGAGTCTACCACCTTCGAAGCTGAGTGCGAAAAAGCCGGTTTGGAGATCGTGAAAAACACGCCCCCGTTTGGCGCTGCGGATACGGTTCGCGGCGTTGACCCGACCGCAGCGTTTGCCCGAGCGTCTTTCAGTCTTCAACAGACACCCACCCAATACTACAGCGACCCGGTCGTCGGCCGCGACACGGTCTACGTGATTACCCTGCAGAAAAAACTGCCCTCTTTCGTTCCGGCCTTTGATGTCGTGAAAGACGATGCCACTGAATCGGCCAAAATTGCCGCGGCGGAAAAAGCCTATATCGAAAAAGCGGAAGCCGTTCATACGGAGCTTCAAACCGCCATTGAAGGCGGCGCGGCATTCGCCGATGCGGCGTCTAAATATTCTCTGGACGTTCAGACGACGGAGCCCTTCAATATCACGACTCCTCTCGAAAGTGAATTTGGCCGCGAAATCATGGCCGCCACCATCCACTTTGATCAGGGCACCCTGGTTGACCTGATCAATACGCCTGATGAATTTATTGTGGCTTATGTTGCAGCCAAAGAAGCGGCCGATGAAGCCGCCACCCTGCCTGGCATGCGCGACCAGCTCGCCGCTAGCATTCGGCAGGAAAAAGCCGCTCGTATGGCTCAGACCTGGCAGGAAAATCTGCTGGACGAAGCCGGATTCGAGGATCTTTCCGATCAAGATTCCTAATATCCAACCCCTGGAAACCCCATGCCGCTGCACTATCTGATTGTACTCTTTATCGGCTTGCCGATTCTGGAGTTTGCCTTACTGATCAAGGTGCACGGCATGATCGGTTTCCTGCCCACCGTCCTGTTGGTTTTTCTGACGGGCGTGATTGGCGCAACACTGGTGCGTCGGCAGGGCGTCAACATGCTCTTTAAAATCCGGCAGGAAATGAGCCGGGGCAACCTGCCGGCCCCTCAAATGATGGACGGGGTCATGATCCTCGTGGCCGGAGCCTTTCTGGTTACGCCCGGCCTGCTCACCGATACCATCGGCTTTGCCCTGCTGATTCCTTTTGTACGTGAGCGAATCCGTTTTTGGTTGCGCAAAAAGCTGGAGGACGGCATGCGCAACGGCTACATACAGGTAAATATTGATCGTGATACGTGATACGTGATACGTGATACGTGATACGTGATACGTGGATGAATTGTTAAAAGGGGCTTGAGGAGTCAATCACGACTTACTCGTCATTCATAAAAAATGAGCGATAACGAATCCATACCGCTATGCGTTGATCTTGACGGCACACTCGTTAAGCTCGATACCCTGCATCAGGCGCTCTTTCTGCTACTGCGTCGCGAACCGACATCGCTCTTCAAAATTCCCGGATGGATTCTTAAGGGAAAAGCCTATCTGAAAGATCAGGTGATGCAACGCGTGGAGCTGGATGCGTCTGCACTTCCTTATAACACGGAGCTACTTGAATATCTGAAAAAAGAACATGCCACTGGCCGGAAACTGATCCTGGCCACGGCCTCGAACTACCGCACCGCCAACGCGGTTGCCGCGCATTTGGGGTTCTTTGATAAAGTGCTGGCGAGCAACGAAGAAACGAACCTTCGGCATAACCGTAAACTGGAGGCCATCAAAGCGAAGTTTCCAACCTTTGGATATATTGGGAATGACAAAGCCGACTTTCCGATCTGGGAAGAAGCTGCCGAAATCATGCTGGCCAACCCTTCGACTGAGGCAAAAAAGAAATTCGCGGTGCGGGCAGACCATATCTTCTTGGAACAGCGCAAATGCTATCACTGTTTCATCAAGGCCATGCGACCCCAACAATGGCTCAAGAATATCCTCATTTTCTCGCCCGTGATGCTGGCCCATAAATTTAACGATGTTCAGAGTCTGATCCATAGTGTGATCGCCTTCTTTGCCTTCAGCTTTGCCGCCTCTTCGATCTATGTGCTGAATGACCTCTTCGATCTCAGTGCCGACCAGCATCATCCTCGCAAATGCAAACGTCCCTTTGCATCGGGCGATCTCCCGATAACCACCGGCGCCATGCTCACCCCCATTCTCGTTGCGATTAGTTTAGGTCTCTGTATGTTCCTGCCGCTGAACTTTCTTTTTGTACTGCTTATTTATTACATCATAACCACCCTCTATTCGTGGCGATTGAAACAGATTCCAGTGGCGGATGTCCTTACGCTGGCCGTGCTGTATTCCTGGCGCATCCTTGCCGGCTCCGTGGCCACGGTAACCAGCGCATCCGGTTGGTTTGTTGAATTTGCCATCTTCCTTTTCCTCAGCCTGGCCATTGTGAAGCGCACCTCTGAGCTGATTGAAATAAGAGACAGCGACGCAGAAGTTCAAGCCGGGCGTGAACGAGGCTATGCGGTAAACGATCTTCCGTTGCTGGTCGGCTTCGGCACCGCCTCCGGCTATATCGCCATTCTTGTATTCACGATGTACCTCGGCAGCGAAAAAGTGGTTGAACTTTATACCTACCCCCGCCTGCTCTGGATTTTCTGCCCATTGCTTTTATATTGGATCACCCGCATCTGGCACCTCGCCTGGCGAGGTGAAATTGATGATGATCCGCTCGCCTTTGCCGCCCGAGATATCCAGACCTATGTACTGGGTGCGATCGGCGTTGCCGCCCTGCTTTTTGCCATTTAAATCGGAGAAAAACTGCCATGACCAAACCTCTTGTTGACCTTATCATCGTTGGATCCATTGGAATTGACGATATAGAAACCCCGACCGAAAAACGCGAAGGTATTCTCGGCGGCTCCGTGAGCTATGCCTGCGCCGCGGCATCTTTCTTTTCGCACACCGGCATGGTCGGCGTGGTCGGCACCGATTTCCCTCAGGAATTCCGCGACACATGGAGCAACATGAATATTGATCTGGAAGGTCTCCAGACGGTGGAAGGTGGCACCTTCCGCTGGGGCGGGAAATATCATGAAAACATGGACAACCGCGACACGCTCTTCACCGACCTGGGAGTGTTTGAAACCTTTTCCCCGGAACTGCCTGAAAATTATAAAGAAGCGCCCTACCTTTTCCTCGGCAACATCCATCCTGCCCTTCAGCTGCACGTTCTTGAGCAGGTTAAAAACCCAAAGTTTGTCCTAATTGATACCATGGATCTCTGGATCAACATCGCCAAAGAAGATCTGGAAAAGGTCATCAGCAAATGCCACATGCTCACCCTGAACGAATCCGAAGCTCAGCTCTTCACCGGGGAGCATAGCCTGACCCAGGCAGCAAAAGCCCTGCTGGAACTCGGTCCGGAATATGTGCTCATCAAAAAAGGCGGCAATGGCTCTATGCTCTTCACCAAAGAAGATGTCTTTCTCCTGCATGCCTACCCGCTCGATCGCTTCAAAGATCCGACCGGAGCAGGCGATACGTTTGCCGGCGGCCTGATGGGGGCCCTCTGTGAGTCAGGAAAAACCGACAAGGAAGCCATTCGCCAGGCGATGGTCTATGGCAGCATTACCGCCTCCTTTGGCGTCGAAGAGTTCAGCCTCGAACGCCTCACAGAACTGGACCGGGATCAGATCGAAATCCGGGTTGCGGAATTCAAAGAAATGTGCAGAATTTGAGGCGTTATGAATGAAGGAGATTTCAGCATTGAATTCGAGGTGCGGGAATCATACATCTATGCCTATGTAACCGGCACAGATAGTTTTGAAACCTGTCTGAATTCCTGGGCCAGGGTCGCAAAAAAAGCCGGAGAACTCGGCATTCCCCGCGTATTAGTTCATGAGTGCCTGATGGGCCACATCACCGAAGGCGAACTGTTTAATGTTCTGCAAAAGGTGATTCCCATGGGTATCGGGATTAAAGTGGCCTTCTTTAATGAAAATCAAGATCATGAAGCCTTCTTTGCGCTGGGAGAACTCATGGCGCGGAATCGCGGAATAGACATCCAGATGTTCCAATCCCTCGAAGATGCCGAAAAGTGGATCTCCGACTGATCATGAACGATGGTCCGGAAGCAACATCGTACCCGATGCTTTTTCCACCAGCACATCGGTCTCGATCTGAACGTTACCCACCCCAAACGCGTTGAGCCAAGCCAGGCCTTAGACATCAAAAGGGATGCCGTCTCTACAAAAGAGAGAGCGCATCAACATCGATGTTCAAAGAAACGCCCTTTGGCAGACGGAAGCGCTGCTGCACATGGCGGATCGGTTTGGTCATTTTAATCGTATGCTCGCAGCGCAGCATAATCTGATAGCGCCCATGACTCTTTGCACGCGCCA
>CAKZQV010000524.1 GCA_937141895.1 uncultured Verrucomicrobiota bacterium | reverse complement strand
TTTCCAGTACCAAGCGCAGTTCTTCGTGAATATGGACAAAAAATTTCTTAAGGACGACGATTCTCGGTGGCGTCATTGTGATCCTGCCGACGATGATCCTTATTTTTGCGCTGCGCTGCCTTTTCGGCATGGTGAGCAGCGGAATTAAACCGTTAACGGATCTGGTGATTGATAACATTGATCTCCCGAATCGCTATAATGAAGCCATCGCCACGGCCTTGGTCATCAGCGTCATTATTCTGGGCTGCTTTTTTCTCGGCCTGTTTGTGCGTACCCGTCTGGGCCAATGGATTTACTCTGGCCTGGAAAACAGCATATTGAGCAAAGCGCCCGGCTATAAGATCGTGAAGGAAACGGTCAATCATTTTGTCGGTAATAAGGAATCGCCCTTTGCTTCCGTGGCGCTGGTGCAGCTCTACGAAAACGACACCAAGGTGACCGCTTTTATCACCGACCGGCATGACGATGGCACCGTTACGGTGTTTGTTCCAACGGGTCCGAACCCGACCTCCGGCTTCATCTATCACATTAATAAAAAATTCGTGCATCCCGTCGCCGTCACGGTGGAGGATGCGATGCGTTCCGTAATCTCGTGTGGGGCGGGATCGGAGAAACTAATCCAGGGACTGAAAGAAAATGATCAAAAAAAATATACTGCTGCTTCTTGCGGCGACATCAGCACTCATCCTTCCGACCGCTCAAGCCAGTGATTGGGGAGGCATCCACGACTTTATTCTGAAATATACCCTCAATGAAAAGTGGGCCATCTATAACCGTTACGAATCCATCTCGCGCGACGACTTTTCCGATACGTATTTCGGTCTGGCCGATTTGGGGCTCGCCTATAAGTTTGATGCGCACTGGACCGGCAGCGCCTACTATCGCCAGTGCTGGCTGCAAAGCGCATCAACCGGTGACTGGGGCACGGAACATCGTCCGTTGCTTGAGCTGAACTATGGCGCCAAGTTCAGCGATATCGCCTTCTCCAACCGTAGCCGCCTCGAGTTCCGCATCTATGAAGGGGATAAGGAAGACGACATGCGTTATCGCAACCGTACCCGGCTCGACATGCCCTGGGACATTGTTGGAATTAAACCCTACCTTGAAGAAGAGCTGTTCTTTACCGACAACTCTGATGGATTCCTCGACCAGAACTGGCTGACGGCGGGCGTCTATTATAAATGGAGTCATGCTAAACTGCGGCTCGGCTATCGGTGGCAGACAAAAAATAATGGTACCGGAAGCTGGAAAAGTAAGAACCTGCTGGCCACCAACCTGATGTTCTTTTTCTAGAAAAAGTTCCATTTTCCAAGGTTTGGAAAAACGAAAAGCGTTCCCTGCGGTGAACGCTTTTCTTGTTTGTGCGTCAAAACGTGCATGAAAAGACTGGCACCAGATAAAGTGATGAAGCGCGTGATTACGTACGAAAGTCTGGCCTTCAGTGGGCTCATGGCCATCGCGTGGCTCAATGAATATTTCCATTTCCCCAGTATGATCTCGGGCGCTCCGCGCAAAGTGTTTGAGTGGCAGGAAGCGATGATGGAGACCGCGTTCATTATTCTCGCCGCAACCTTCGTCATCTCCGTGACGCATCGTCTGCTGCGCCGACTGGACCAACTCGAAGGCATCTTGCCGATCTGTTCCTCCTGCAAAAATATCAAGGATGAGCAAGGCCACTGGCATCAAGTCGAGGACTATGTTCACCATCATTCCAAAGCCGACTTCAGCCATGGGCTCTGTCCGGAATGCGCCAAAGCCTATGCCAAAGAAGCGGGCCTTGCGGTCGATACGCAGCCGGCTCTGCATGGCTGATTCCAATCATTGGAAAGATTTGTAACAGACGAACCCTGAGTATTCTCCCACTCTTCCCTCATGAAATAAGCGTTGACACCGATTGGTGTACTATATTACATAGTACACCATGCTTCCATTTAAGGTACAGTTTACACAGGGGCGGCCGGTTTATGAACAGGTTCTGTTCGCGGCCAAAAAAGCGATTGTTTCCGGCCAGCTGAAACCGGGCGATCCTTTTCCCTCGGTCCGGGTGCTGAGCCAGGAACTCCGGATCAACCCCAATACGGCACAGAAGGTTTCGGCCCGATTGCGCGAAGAAGGGTTGATTGAAGTTCAGTCCGGTCTCGGATCGATCATCAGCGCCAATGCAAGGGCATTGAAGTCGCAGAAAAAGGAGCTGCTGGAACGGGAATTGGAATGGCTCGTGGTGGAAGCAAAGAAGCTCAAGCTTTCCGAAAAAGATTTATTAACGGCCATAAAGAGCCATTGGAAAAATCTTTCATAATTAAGGGGATTGGACATGGGGAATGTAATCCAGACTGAAAAGCTGGTTAAAACGTACAAAGGGAAGCCAGCGGTCGATCAACTCGATTTAGCCGTACCCGAGGGCAGCATTTATGCCTATCTGGGGCCCAACGGGGCCGGAAAAACCACAACCATTAAACTTTTGATGAACATGATTTTTCCAACGTCTGGAAACGCGCAAGTACTCGGCGTGCCCACCAGTCGGATCGGCATGGAGCAGTTTCAGCAGATGGGCTACGTTTCGGAAAACCAGAAAGTGCCCGGTTGGATGACGGTTCCACAGCTTATCAACTACTGCAAGCCCATGTACCCCACCTGGGATGATGAATTCTGCAAGCGCCTGCTTGCACAGTTCGATCTGCCGAATGACGTGAAGATCAAAAGTATGTCGCGCGGCATGAAAGTGAAGGCCATGCTACTCTCCTCGCTGGCCTACCGTCCGAAGCTGTTGGTGCTCGACGAACCGTTCAGCGGACTCGACCCGTTGGTTCGGGACGAGTTTATACGCGGCATACTCGAGTTGACTGAATCTGAAGGATGGTCGATTTTTGTTTCCTCCCACGACATTGATGAAGTTGAACGTCTGGCCGACTGGGTCGGTTTTATTGATAAAGGAAAACTCCAGGTATCGGAAAACAAGGAGTCGCTCCAGAACCGTTTTCGCCAAATGGAACTGGTGCTTCCGGAAGGCTTTACGCCTCCGACTTTACTACCGAAGGAATGGATTAATCCGGAAAAATCCGGACATACGTTCCGGTTCACCGAAATGGATTATGGCAAACAAACCCCCGAACGCATGACCTCTGTTTTCCCGACCGATCTTCAAGCCGAAGAACAGGCTTTATCCTTACGGGAAATCTATTTGGCGCTGGCGCGTCACTTCAAGGGAGGTGCACAATGAACATGATCCAACATATCCTGAAAAAAGATATGCGCCGCCTACGCCTATTTCTCATGTTCTGGCTTGGCATTGTGGTATTTGTGGCCATCCTGAGCGGATTCAAGGCCACGACCAATGACGACGATTTTGCCCGGCAGCAGGTCATCCAGATTGTCTACGGCCTGGCCTATGTTGCCCAGTTCCTGATGCTCGCGTTAATTCTTCCACTTTTGATGCACAGTGAGCCGCTGACCGGTTCCACGGCCTTCTGGCTCACGCGGCCGATTCGTAAGATTGATGTCATGAAAAGTAAGCTGGTATTTATTGGCATCTTCCTGATTGCGCTTCCCCTCTTCACCGACTTGATGCTCTACATCGTGAGCGGTGTACCCTTCGGCATGATCCTGCTTTCTATTCCTGAACATCTGCTCAGCTATGCGGCCATGATCCTTCCTCTGATGGCGGCTGCAGTCGTCACCCGGAACTTCGGCTACTATGCCCTCGTTTTTGTTATACAGCTCGCGGTCGCCGTGGTGCTGTCCATTATTGCGTGGTCGGTAAAAATGATGGCGATGTTCGATGGTGAACCCGACCCGATCATTCTTCAGGATTCGCGGGCGCTGCTTACCACCATTGCAACGATCATTCTCTGCGGAATCATTGTTTTCAACCAATATAAAACCCGTAAGACCATCCGTTCCTACATTATCATGGGAGCTTACATTATCACCACGTTCTGGCTAGGGACATACAGCCCATTCCGGATTTTCGCGGAACCCGGCAATATTTTATCAGAAGATAAACTGGCGTTGATTTCCGCTCAGATTGATCCCAACGACTCCCTGCACACCTCAGACTCCTTCAACAAGCGTTCCGGCGAAACGCCCATGAAAGAAATCCTCGGATCCTACCTCTTTGAAGGGTTGCCCGCCAACAGTTTCGCCCTGCCTACGCGCATCTATGCGACGTATGAAAAAGATGGGTTTTCCATCTCTTCCCATGACTATAACAGCACCTACGGACAACGAGAAATACCGGTAGATATCGACGCCCTTGAAACTGCCGTAAAACCGCTGAAACTCATCCGCGATCACAACTACTATGGCAACTCATTCAATTTACTAAAACTCAACGCCGAGGACTATCGCAAATACCTTGATGAGCCGGGGCGATATTCTGCAGACGTAGAGTTTGATATCTATACCTATAAAGCACTCGCCGGTATTCCGCTTAAGGTCGGCGCAAAACTCGAAAACGTTGGCAGCACCTTCACCGTCAACTCCGTACGACGGGAAACCGGGGGATGCACCATCATGCTCAAGGAACAGCACTTCGAAACCATTGCCACGAAACAGCGAACGCCGGATCTAGGCCGGGAATTTATTTATCTTCTCGTCAACCGGGAGCGGGAGCAGGCCTTCCAGCAAAAGCGCGACTTTAACATGAACTTTTCCATCAATGGCGGAACAAGCCAAACCCTCAACGCCGAGCAGAAAGCCATCCGCTTCACTTCGGATGAAACCTCACTACTGAATCCCATTGACGATGACTGGCTGGACGGCGCTGAGCTACTGGTGATTCAGGTTACCTGGGTTGGAAAATCCGAGGTTGAAGTCATTCAGCACGACTTCACATTCGGCAACAGCGGTTTATCCATGAATATCAATCCGGTGGATGAAAAAGCAGCCAAGGTCATACTTTCCCAGATTACCTTACCCGAAAAACCCACCCGTCAGGAGGCTAAGGAATACATCCTGAAGATCTATGAAGCATCCCGAGCGGTTAAGGATAAGAAAGAGGCCGATCCGCAAATCGCGATGCTGACCAAAGTCGGCAATGAATATCTGGACCTGCTGATCAACACTGCACACTACAATGAATATTATGCTGCACGGGCTATTGAATCGCTCGTCTCCGAAATCAGCGACAAAGAACTGATCATTAACGGGCTCGAGAAACACCCTTATCTTTGTTCGGTTATCGTCAAGTTCGGATGGGAGCAAGATGTGCGCGATCGCCTCCTCAAGGAACTCCAGAGCAATGATAACCTCGACCCTTCGTGGGTCCAGGCCGTCGCCAATCTCGAAGATCCCGAAACCTACCCCTTACTCATCGCGTACTTTAAAAATGGTAGCGATCCGGATGAAACCTACGAAATCATCAAGAACCTTCCGGGCATCGAACTGGATGAACCGATTTCCAATGCCTGGAAAAAAGCGAAAGAAGGCAAGCGTCACGACTACGGAGCCATGCTTCCCGTGGCGCTGGACTGGGGCATTAAAGATGCGCTTGAATTTTACGCCCTCAAACCAGACCTCTGCGACTGCTATAAAGACAAGGTTTCTGATGCGGCCAGTCAAGCTACCGGACAAACCGGAACGCCAGAGGAAAATCAGAAATGGATTAAGAAGCACATCGACGAACTCGTATTCGACCCACTTACCCGACAGTTTGTTATTCAGAAAATGTAATCTCCGCTGGCGTAAAATTCATTCATCTTCTGCGGCCATCAGGCAAACAATCCCTGCATGAGGTCGGAGCCCATCTCGTCGACGGATTTCATCTGCTTGGTCGATTCAAGCAGATCGGTGAGCGAGAGCAGCTCTTCGAGCAGGATCATGCGCGCGACGTGCTGGTTATGTTTGGGCACGTTAATGGTGATTCTATTCACCCCTTCAATGAGCGTGAAGGCGATATCATCTTTAAGCACACGGTAGGTCGGCTCGTCGGTATGCAGATGGTGCACAAAAAATTCTTCCCGTTGAAGGGCGCGGACAAAGCGATTCACCAGAAACTCCGTAATGTCGCGAGATGGAAATTCGAGTTCAATGATCTCGATATCCTCATCGCCCGAGGCCATCTCTTTTCGCAGTCCGGACCCGCCTTCGAACGATTTCACCAGCAGCGGGGGCGCCATCATAGTCGTGATCACCGTCATCATAATCGCCACGCCGAAAATACCTTGGTCAATTACTCCGCCGGCCAGACCGATTCCGGCAACAATCAAAGCCACTTCGCCGCGCGGCAACATGCCGAGACCGATACGAAGGGAGCCGCGGAGGTTAAACCGGGTTAACAGGGCCGGCAGGCCGCAGCCCACGACTTTCGAAAAGATTGCAAAGATGGAATAGACGGAGCCGAACAACAGAACCGGCTTCATGGCGGTAAAGTCGACCATCATCCCCATCACACAGAAAAAGATCGGAACGAGAATATTGTATACGCCTTCAAGGTGATGCTCGATCTCGTTGGCCAGATCCGTACGGGAAAGCGCGAGACCCATAATATAGGCCCCGATGATCATCGCGAGCCCGGCCATTTCCGCCAGCCCGGCCAGCAGCAACGCCAGCCCGAAACAGATGGCGACGATCATTTCTTTGGATTTAAACCGTTTAATCAGCGCCGTAATTTTACGACTGAAGGCCAGGCCAAGACCCGTTACCACCACAAAGAACCCAACCGCTTTCAGAGCAATCAGTCCGATCTCCCCCCATGCAACATGTCCGCCGTTGGAGCTCGCCTTGGCCATGCCCATCACAATGGCCAGTGTGATAATACCGAAGACATCGTCGAAGACCGCGCCGGCCAGAATCGTAACGCCTTCCGGCGACGCCATCTTTCGCTTTTCCGCCAGAATACGAGCTGTTATGCCCACCGAGGTGGCCACAGAAATAACCCCGAGAAACAAAGCCGCCGGTTGCATGAAACTGTCGATGCCGTTGTTCGGCCACATCACCGCCACCAGATCACCAATGACGAAAGCCGCTATCAGCCCCCCGAGACCCACAATGGAACCCACGACGGAATAACGTAAAAAGGCTGCAATATCAGTTTCAAGTCCGGCAAGAAACAGGAGAATGATGGAGGCGAGCGTGGCAATGCCGTAGAGCTCGGCCGATGCAGCAAATCCATGGTTTTCAACAAAGAGCGTTCCAAGGACCGGAAGGTTGATCATCCCGCCCAAGGCGTAGGGCCCAATGAGCATCCCCGAGGTCAGCTCGCCCAGTACGGAAGGCATATTCAGATATTTCTGCGCGAGAAAACCACCAATCTTTGCACATACAATAATCACCGCCAACTGAATGATGAGGTACATCATCATATGCGTGATACCATGCTCGGCCTCCGCAACAAAATGTTCTTCCAGTTCGGTGGTCGTTTCGTGGTGAACGACCTGCTCGGTCTGTCCGTGCGCCTCGTCAATTGACGCGACGGTTTCCTGCGATTCTACAGCATGAATTTTCTGCTGATGAGTTGGGCCGTCAGCTGCGTTAACCGCTCCAATCATTAAAGTTCCTAGGAGAAAAGCGGTTAGGAGATATTTGCGCATGTACTTATTTTCCTGTGAGAAGTTCGTACATCTCGCCGTGCGTCTTTGCCTCGAGTAACTTTTCTCGTTCTTCGGGCTGGCTGATGGCACGGCTGACTTCTGCCAGAAACTGGATATGCGGGCCCGTGCGTTTTTCCGGAGACAACGTCATAATAAAAATCCGGGAGGGTGAGCCGTCCATCGAGTCAAAGTCTACCCCCCCTTTATGCAACCCGACCGCAGCAACGAGTTCTTCAACCGCCTCAGTCTTGCCATGCGGTATGGCGATGCCATTCTGCATACCGGTCGACATCTTGGCTTCGCGCTCGAGCACAGCCGATAATACCGCATCGCGGGATTTAACTTTTCCTGCGGCAACCAGACGATCGACCATCTCTTCGATGACCCCTAGTTTAGTATCGGCCTTTAGGTCGACCCAAACGGTTTCCGGTGATAGCACTTTTTTCAGATTCATGGATGCCGACTTTCTGGTTGGCAAAATTAAACGTGTGATTTTGGTCAGATTCTACATGAGGTCAACAGTTTTTTCTTCTTACAAAAATAGGATCAAAACAGTCCCTATTCCTATCCCTTAAAATTCCAATGCTTGGAAGGCTCGGGATCGATTAGAGATCATGCCTTGCAGTCGCTCATTGTTTTTCTGTTCGGGCGTGATGACTTTTTCTGATGGTGAAGGAGCGCTTCACCCCTGCAAATATTGGTTTTTCTGTATTTTCCTATTGCGAACCGGCACCGAATAGCCTACTACTCTCTAGCACTGGGTTGATACGGAGTCGACCCGTACGTTGTTGGACCAATAACCAGGAAAGTATGAGGAGATCATATAATGGGAAAACCTATGACCAAATCGCAAATCATCGCCGCTGTTGCTGAAAAAGCAGACATTTCTAAAGCTCAGGCTAAAGACGCTCTTGAAGGACTTGCCGAACTCGCTTACGAAGGTGCCGCTGACGGCTTCACCATCCCTGGTATCGGCAAGCTCGTAAAAGTGGATCGCGCTGCACGTCAGGGCCGCAATCCGGCTACCGGCGAAACCATTCAGATTCCGGCGAAGACCGTTCTGAAATTCCGCATCGCGAAGGCGGCTAAAGACGCCGTACTGTAATCAACGCTTTGTTTGAATGTGCCGTCCCGTTCTGCGGGACGGTTCTTTTTTGCCTATGAAAACCACAACATTTATTCTCGCGCTCATCGCCACGACCGGTTCTCTCACATTGACCGGATGTGCAACGAATGATGAATATCAGGATGAGCAGGAATACTCCAATATGCCGTGGAACACGCCCCAGTCATGGGAAGGTTCCCGATCCGTGCCCGGCCTCGGCGGCGGTGGCAGCGGATACTAATCGATTTCAAAAGCTTGCTTTAAACGCAGGCTTTTTTCTTATGAAAACCATGCGACTGATCATTCTGTTTGCAACGATTCCGCTGCTCTTCGGTTGCCCAACCCGCAATCTCCCCGAAGAGGATTCTGGTTATTCCGACCTTTCCACCGTCCAACCAGCTGAGTGGGAATACCGGAAAAATCTTCCCGGCCAGTTCTAAGTCAAATTACAGCAGGTGCTTTAATTCTCTGACCTTGCTTTTAGCCTCTTCCTGCGTTTCAAAAGGCTCAGCATAATCGGTCAGAATCACCACCATTTTATCCAAACGCACTTCTAGCACCCCCGGACCAGCGGCATAATAGTGAGTTGCATCTTCTCCGCGCACCTTCAACACGCCCGGCTGCAGAGCGGCAATCATCGGCGCATGGTTGGTCATCACGCCGATTGAACCTTCAGCCCCCGTTGCGACAACCGATTCAACATCGCCGTCCCAGTTGTTGCCCTCAGGCGTGGTAATGTGCAGGTGGAAAACGGCCATGACTTAGAGCCCCTTGGCTTGTTCGAGAACGTGATCGATACCGGCGGCCATATAGAAGGCCATTTCCGGAACATCATCGTGCTTACCTTCCAGCACTTCTTTAAAGGAGCGGATGGTATCCTCCAGCGGGACATATACTCCCGGGATGCCACAAAACTGAGTAGCCACATCGAACGGCTGCGACAGGAACTTCTGCACTTTACGCGCACGATTCACCACCAGACGGTCTTCTTCAGAGAGCTCATCCATACCAAGAATCGCAATGATGTCCTGCAGGTTTTTATATTTCTGAAGAATTTCCTGCACTCCGCGGGCGACGTTGTAATGCTCTTCGCCGACAATATTCGGATGCAGAATGCTCGATGTGGAGGTCAGCGGATCCACGGCGGGATAGATTCCGAGCTCGGAAATCGGGCGCGAAAGTTCCGTGGTGGCATCAAGGTGGGCAAAGGTGGTGGCCGGTGCCGGATCGGTATAGTCGTCGGCCGGAACATACACCGCCTGAATCGACGTGATGGATCCGCTCTTTGTTGACGTGATGCGTTCCTGCAGAGCACCCATATCGGTTCCGAGGGTCGGCTGATAGCCCACGGCCGAAGGAATGCGGCCCAGCAGCGCGGACACTTCTGAACCAGCCTGGGTGAATCGGAAAATATTATCCACAAACAGCAGCACGTCCTGATTCATGTCGTCACGAAAGTGCTCGGCCATCGTCAGGGCGGAAAGGGCAACACGGGCACGCGCGCCGGGCGGTTCATTCATCTGACCGTAAATCATGGCGGTTTTATCCATAACCCCAGCTTCGCCCATCTCGCGGAAAAGTGCGGTTCCTTCTCGGGTACGTTCGCCCACCCCGGCAAATACGGAATATCCGCCATGTCCTTTTGCAATATTGTTAATCAGCTCCTGAATCAAAACGGTTTTACCGACTCCGGCACCGCCGAAGAGACCGACCTTTCCACCTTTTTTGTAGGGAGCCAGCAGATCGATCACCTTAATGCCGGTGACGAGCATATTGTCACTCGTGTCCTGCTGATCAAAGGCCGGCGCTTCGCGATGAATGACCGAAGTGGTTTTGGTTTCAATCGGGCCCTGCTGGTCGATCGGTTCGCCGAGCAGGTTCATCACACGGCCCAGCGTTTCAGGCCCAACGGGAACCCGAATCATATCGCCCGTATCCCGCACCGCCGCACCGCGGACCAGGCCATCGGTCGTATCCATGGCAATGCAACGCACGACGTTATCGCCCAGATGCTGCGCCACCTCGAGGGTCAGGTTGTCCGGCACGTCACTGATGGTCGGATTGGAAAGCTTGAGGGCCGACAGGA
Organism: uncultured Verrucomicrobiota bacterium; assembly: GCA_937141895.1. Lineage (GTDB taxonomy): Bacteria > Verrucomicrobiota > Kiritimatiellia > Kiritimatiellales > Pontiellaceae > Pontiella. Next base: position 666 of record CAKZQV010000524.1, on the reverse strand, counting down.
TATTCGGGAGATGCCCTTCAGGAAATTTTACATCGATGACCGCCCCCAGAATCTGGGAAATTTTACCGGTTGCGGTTTCAGTTGCTGTACTCATGGATCTACTCCTGGTTCTCTACGTCTTAAATTTTTTTCCCGGAATAAAGCTAAAGGGCTTCGGCTCCGGATATAATTTCAATCAGTTCGGTGGTAATCGCCGCCTGCCGCGCGCGGTTGCGCAGCAGAGTATATTCATCAATCATCTTGCTCGCGTTGGTGGTGGCATTGTCCATCGCCGTCATCCGGGCCCCGTGTTCGCCCGCTGCATTTTCGAGCAGGGCATAAAACAGTTTAAAGACGACCAACATCGGAACCAAGGTGGTCAACAGCTCCGGCAGCGCGGGTTCGGAAATAAAATCATCTTCTTTAATCGTTTCCACCGCATCATGGTCTTCCAGCGTGTCCATCGGAAGCGGCAGCAATTGGTCAATCCGGGGCGTCTGCGAAAGCGGACTGACAAAATGATTGTAGACCATATGCACTTCATCAAACTGCCCGGAGATGAACGCCTCAATCATTTCCTCGGAGATTTCGGCGGCATCGCGCGAATGCGGTTTCGCTGTAACGTCCTCATAATTTTTGAACAGCTCGGCCCGCCGGGCATGATCGCGTTGGCGCAAACGGTTCAAT
>CAKZQV010000523.1 GCA_937141895.1 uncultured Verrucomicrobiota bacterium | reverse complement strand
GATCCTGCCGTCAAGGTTTGGGACTGCAGCCCCGGAGGCGCCCGAGGGTATGGTCTGGATTCCGGGCGGTGAATTTACCATGGGCTGGAACGGGCAGTTTGCCCGGCGCGATGAAAGTCCGTTGCATCGGGTTAAACTGGATGGATACTGGATTAAACGCACGCCGGTGACCAATGCCGAGTTTGCAGCATTCATCGATGCAACCGGCTATGTGACCACTGCCGAAAAAGCGCCGACCATGGAAGAGATCATGAAAAGTCTTCCGCCCGGATCACCGCCGCCGCAGCAATCTGCGCTGGTGGCGGCGTCGATGGTTTTCACGCCGCCCAATCGTTCGGTAGGGCTGGATAACCCGCTGGTATGGTGGCAGTGGAAAGAGGGGGCCAGCTGGAAGCGCCCGAAAGGACCCGGCAGCGGAATTCGAAAAATTATGGATCATCCCGTGGTGCATGTCTCCTGGCATGATGCCAAGGCCTATGCCGAGTGGAAGGGCATGAACCTCCCGACCGAAGCTCAGTTTGAATATGCCGCACGCGGCGGCCATGAACAGTGGCAGAATACGTGGGGTGATGAACCGGTAACGGACGGCGAGCCGAAAATCAATATCTGGGAGGGGCAGTTCCCGAACATCAACACCAAAAAAGACGGCTACTACACCACATCACCGGTAACCGCTTTTCCGCCGAACGATTATGGCCTGTACGATATGGCCGGCAATGTCTGGGAATGGACCGCCGACTGGTATCACGTGGATGCCTACCGCATGAATGCACGAAAAGGCAAGATCATTGAAAATCCGCAGGGCCCGCCGATCAGCTACGATCCCCAGGAACCGCACCTGCCCAAAAGAGTCACCCGCGGCGGATCATTTCTCTGCAGCGATTCCTACTGCTCCGGCTACCGACCCGCCGCCCGCATGAAAAGCGATCCTTACACCAGTCTTAGTCACACCGGCTTCCGTGTGGTCAAGAACGTGCCTGCCGCGCATGAAGAGTAACGTAAAGATTCTCATAAAGTCGCGGAGGTCGCAGAGAGTAGAATTGATTCAATTTGTGTAATCACCGGCTCAAGCTGAAATCTACTTCTCAAGAGCTGCAGTGCATTAAACACACAATTCGGGTTGCGCTTTTTCCAGACCTTGGAATATATTGCCGACCCTTCTATGCGCTCTGGTAGCTCAGCTGGATAGAGCAACGGACTTCTAATCCGTAGGTCACAGGTTCGAATCCTGTCCAGAGCGCCATTTTTATCTCCACATTCCTGATAGGATGAGGGCCTTATGTTCGCCCCGTATTTGATGGAGAGCCCCAAATAGTCAATCAGAAATAAGAGTTGCTCTGCCCTCAATAAGACATTATGTATCCATATATAAATAAATGAGTACATTTTGTCTTATGGATAAATCTATTGAAAACCTATTTATTGAGAATGGCGGGCAAATGCGGATGAGCGAAGCCATCAAAGCCGGTATGAGTCGCTATATGCTGTACAGTCTACGTGACAAAGGACTGATTGAGCAGATTGCAAGAGGGG
>CAKZQV010000522.1 GCA_937141895.1 uncultured Verrucomicrobiota bacterium | reverse complement strand
TGCCTTTTCCGGGAATCCATTCAATGTCGCGCACACCGAATCGCGTTTCCACGCGATCAACAACTTTCGAGCCCACGAGCACTTCACTCACCGCACGGTAAAGATAGGGCGATTCCGGCGACCACCGCTTAGGTTCAGGAATTTCCAGCGTCTGCGCCGCCGAAGCCGTTTCCCCCATTTTAACCACAACCGCAGATTCTTTTGATGCAACCGCATGTCCATCGGCATCCAGTACCGTTGTTTTAACCACACTCTTTTCGGCCTTACGGGTCTTGTTCACAATTTCCGTGTCGATGGAAACCGTTGACCCTTCCGTGCGAATCCAGATTCCAGAGGTTGGAATATGGATCGGCTCGCGCACATTGATCCACGTGTGCGCATAGATCCCGCTACCCGTATACCACCGGGCAGCATGCTGCTCTTTATTATCGACCCTCACCGCGAACGTAATCTGATCGGAGTCATTGACCAACCCGCTGATATCATAGCCAAACGAAATCCAGCCATAAGGACGATGACCCAGCTTTTGCCCATTGGCGTAAACGGTGCTATTCCGGAACACCCCGTCGAACTCGATCGCCACGTTCTTTCCCTTCCAGGCCTTCGGCACATCGATGGTTTTACGATACCAAGCGATCCCGGTCGGCAAGTAACCGCAGCGATCGGTGGTTGGATTTTTGCGATCAAATTCCCCTTCAACTGTCCAATCGTGCGGCAAATCCAGCATCCGCCAGTCGGAGTCCGAATGGGTCACCTCTTCCGCCGCCGGAATATCTTTTTGGATAAATTTCCAATTTTCATCGAACAGCATTCGTTCCGCAGAACACGTCCAAACAAAGCTTAACAACCCAACCCAACCTATTATTTTCATAGTTCTCCCTAAATGAATTCCAGTGTGAATCTGCATTTATTTCTCTTAAAAAAAAATCGATTATTACATGGGTTCAACGTTCAATTTTGGTCACGGAAGAATCCCGAAGAAACGCTACCCACAGTTTGTACATCCCGGGTCGTTGATCCCGCTCATGCCGCAGCGCTATTTCTTTTTGTCTTTTCGGAGCGGTTTGGTCTCAACCAGGTTCCGGGAATTCAGTTGCTTCGAGAGTGAAGCGACCAGATCTTTGTATTCCGGATGATCCGCCAGATTCCGATCCGCAACCGACGAGTCTTTATGATCGTAGAGCTCGCGGATTTTAATTTCTTTCGTCTCTTTATTAATCCATTCCGTGTAGCGCCAGCGACCATCGTTCATACTGAAACCGGTGACCGAACCGCGCGGATACATGGTCAGCGCATAGGGCCGGAATTTCTGAGAAGGATCTTTCAGAATGGGCTCCATGCTTTTCCCATCGCAGGACTCCGGAATTTCACCGCCGGTGAGCTTGGCCAACGTCGGGAAAATATCAACCATTTCAACCAGAGCGCCGGAACGTTTTCCCTTTGCAAATCCCGGTGCAGAAATAATAAAGGGCACTTCTGCATCCAGTTCAAAGTTGGTATGTTTACACCAGGCGCCATATTCACCCAACTTCCACCCATGATCGCCCCACAGCACCACGATGGTGTCATCGCGTAGCCCGAGCCGATCCAACTCAGCCATCACCTTTCCAACCTGCGCATCGGTAAAGCTGACCGATGCGGCATAGCCGTGCTTCAACTCACGTGTCTGCTCATCCGTCAACAGGCCCTCTTTCGGCATTCCTCGATAGCCCCGAAGTTCGCCCCAGACGGTAAATGCCACTGAAGGCGCGCCCTCCGGTTGCACTTGCTTCGGCACCTCAAACTGATTCCGATCGTATAAATCCCAATAGCGTTTGGGCGCAGCAAACGGGAGGTGTGGCTTGGTGAACCCCACGCACATAAAAAACGGTTTATCTTTATTTTTACGCAACGACTCAATGGCCTGATTCGCGATTTTCCCGCCCGGATACACATCGTCCTCCACATCGGCTATTTCAACGGCCGGACCCTTTCCCAACACACGGATTTTATCGACGCTCAGTCCTTGCTTCTTACCTTCCGCCACGCGTTCTTCCATCGCTTTGAGCGTTTCAGGATTTGCATATTTCACCGCCGGTTTCGGGATGAGTTCCGTCCAGCTTTTTTTATCGTCTCTCGTGTGGTGGTACACTTTACCATAGGAGCCCGTAAAATAGCCGCGCTCTTTAAAGTAACGAGGCAGCGTCATCGCATTCGGAATGGCTTTGGTCAGCGGGGTCCATAAATCCATGATTCCCGTGGTATGTGGATACATCCCCGACATCATGCTGATGCGAGACGGACCGCACAGTGCCTGCTGGCAGTAGGCCCGATCAAAAACAATACCGGCCTCCCCCAGCGCATCGATATTCGGGCTTTTGATAGTTTCCACCCCGTAACAGCCCAGCTCCGGGCGTAAGTCATCGATATAGAAAAGCAAAACGTTTTTCTGCGATTTCGACTCCGCCACCAGCGTTGACGAAATGCAAGAAAATGCAACAACAACATAAAAACACACACGACTGTTTTTCATACATTTATTTCCTTATATTAGCCCACTCGACATTCAGCGGCATATCGCTGTTCAGCTTTCATCCATTAAAATCTGGGCCATTAAACTAAATGAATCGGCAGAACCAATTCAACCTCAATTCATATTGTTGAGTTGTTGATATACCGGGTTATTTATCCTGCGCCCATTTTTTCAAAAACTGCTGATCCTCATCACTCAAGGTATGGATAGGGATAATGTAGCGGCGACCCCGCACATAACACAGTAGCTGACCTTTTTTCAGCTCGCCCAGCTCCACTTCGACCTGGGACCCA
>CAKZQV010000521.1 GCA_937141895.1 uncultured Verrucomicrobiota bacterium | reverse complement strand
TGATGCTCACCCTCGCCTACCAGATTCAAAAAAGTCCGATATGGAAACAGTCGAAACTCATCATTAAAACCATTGTAAATGTTGAGGATGAACAAGGGCCGGCATTGGCACGACTGGAATCATTTATTGAAGAGCAACGCATACCGGCCGAAGCCCGCGTGCTGGTAAAATCGATGCCCAGTTATTACGAAATTATACGCAATGCCTCACCCGAGGCCGGACTGGTCTTTATGGGTATGCGCCCGCCGCTAGAAGACGAAACCAACGAAAACTATGCGCAATATTATGCCAATCTCATGACCGCCTCCAAAGACATGCCGCCAGTTGCCTTTGTGATGGCATCAGAAGAAATCGAATTTCGACAGGTCATTGGTATTTCAGAAGGCCGTATGCGACCGCGCAACCTGAAGTCGGCCCCAAAACAAAACGGCGAACCTGTTTAAACCGGGGCTAGCCAACCAACAGGCCTAGCTCAAGCCCATCGCGGACAGAATCACAGTCTTGAGCTCGTGGTAGGCTTTCTCGAGCTCATCATTCACAATCTGGAATGAATACTCTTTTGCATACGCCATCTCACCCTCGGCATTATCCAGCCGTTTGCGGATCACTTTTTCCTCATCCGTACCGCGGCCCCGCAAACGCCGCTCCAGCTCTTCGAGCGAGGGGGGTGAAATAAAAATATCCGTAAACCCGCGGCGCAACGGATGACGCGGATCCATTTGGGCTAAATGCTCCCGCAGCTGTTTGACCCCCTGAACATCAATATCCAGAAGGACATGATTTCCCTCTTCCATGGCATAGAGCACCGTGTCCTCCAAGGTGCCATAATAGTTTCCATGGACCTTGGCCCACTCCAGAAACTCACCGCTTTTTGTCCGATCCTTAAATTCTTTTTTCGAGAGAAAATAATATTCCCGACCATCCACTTCACCTTCACGCGGACTCCGGGTCGTGCAGGAAACGGAATATATAATCTTAGGAAATTCATCGACCAGACGGTCGCACAATGTGCTCTTCCCACAGCCCGACGGCGCAGACACGACAATCAACAGCGGACGCGATGCCCGAGGTTGTAATGGCGGTTCCGGGATTAATTCGTGCTTATGTTCTTCCACGTGAAACTCCTGATTTACTCAATGTTCTGAACCTGCTCGCGAATTCGCTCAAGCTCGGTTTTAAACGCAACGACGTGGCGCGTAATCTCAACCTCATTGGCCTTCGATCCCACCGTATTGATTTCACGAAACAGTTCCTGACAAAGGAAATCCAATGTGCGGCCCACGGGCTCTGTGGAACGAAGCAGTTTGCGAGTTTGCGCCATGTGACTTTTCAGACGGGTCAACTCCTCGCTGATATCGCAGCGGTCGGCAAAAAGCGCCACCTCTTTAACGATTCGCTCATCGGAGGCCAGATCATCCAGACCGGCTTCTTCCAACCGCTGGAACAGTTTTTCCCGATAGCCGGAAACCACGGTCGGAGCCAGCTTGCGGATGGCTTTAACATAATCATCGAGCAGTATGATGCGTTCGCGCAGATCTTTCTCCAGCGCCTTGCCTTCGGTCGCCCGCATTTTGGCCAGACCCTTTAGCGCCTTCGACAATGCAGATTCGAGCACTTCGGAGACCAAATCGGCCGCCATTTCATCCTGCTCAACCGTAACAACACCCGGCAGACGGGAAATGGCTTCTGATCCGAGGTCATCCGTCAGCTTAAGTTTTTCAGCCGCATGGCGAATACGATCCACATACTGGGCCGCGAGTTTTTCATTCACTTTCACCGACTCCGCGGATCCGTCAGCTGCATCCACCCGAATAATTCCGGATACGCGGCCACGGGAAAATTCCTCACGAATACTGCGCTGCACCTGGGCGTCCAGTGTGACGAGATTGCGCGGAAGGTTAATATTGATGTCGAGCTGCTTTCGGTTCACCGAGCTGAGTTCCACCGCAACCCGGATGCCGGATGCGGTTGCGGCGCCCTCGCCAAAACCTGTCATGCTTTTTAAAGCCATAAACTAAACCTATAAGTTCCTTGAATTAAGAGCCCAGAATTCCCGATTCTACCATTCATGTCACGCATTTTGATCAAGGATGGAATCACGGTGGTCGAGTCAGTCATTTTGGCAGAGACGACGGCCCAGCGTATGAAGGGTCTGCTCGGACGCTCAGCTCTGGATCCATCCACCGGAATGCTGATCCGACCATGCCGCAGTATCCACATGTGGTTCATGCAGTTTCCCATCGATGCTGCCTTCCTGGACAAAAATTTGCAGGTGCTGAAAGTTGCCCGAAATCTGAAACCCGGTCAGTTGGCTTTTGCGCCACGAAAAACACACGTTGTACTCGAAACCGCCGCAAATGTGCTCAACCTCATTAAGGTTGGCGATTTTCTGGTGATAGAATAAAAAAATCCAGCCATTGGAAAATCCCAATGGCTGGAAATCATTTTCCAAAGCCTGGAAACTACTCGTCCGGCACGGCACTCTTGTTCATCTCAATTAACCGACGGGCTTCCCGGTTGCTCTCATCTTCCAACGTAATCGGTTGAACATCGCGGATGTCGGCGGCCAAGGCCGTGTTAAACACACCGGGATAGCGCTCATAATAAATATTGCCGTTCGGCAGCGTATATTCTATGCGGCATTTGATGATTTCATTATCGGTTATGATCTTGCTGTCATAAACGAAAATACGTTTCAGCACCTCGTGACGGGTCACAATCTGATCCACCTCGACCTGTACGGATGTCGTACGGGATACAAAGCCCTCGCGCACCAGCTGAATCGTGTGATCCTTGCCGGATTTCAATGTAACGCGAACCGGCTGGGAAAGGGAGTCGGACCCGCCCTTCGGCTGTGTGGTTGCCAGAAGTTTGCCATTCACATAGAGCTGCACACTGGCCGGTTCCGTATCGATGACCAACGTGCCGCTGTTCTTTGCGAGCGTGAATTCCACACTGTCGTTGATATCGGGCTCCAGATAAATATTCTTGGTGACCGTGTCGTAGCCCTCAAGCGAGGCGGTAACCTCGAGCGGGCCTTCTTTAAGATTTTCGAGCGTAATCGGGGATTGTCCCACTACCTTATTATCAATTTGGATACGGGCCCCTTCCGGTGTAGTCATCACGGTTAATCCAGACGGCAGGGCCTCGAGTTCCGCATTAATTTTATACGGCTTGGTCGCTTCGAAGGTCATACGCGCCTGATAGGGTTTATATCCCCGTTTGGACACTTTCACATCCGCTTCACCCGCCTGAACTTCCTCGATTCGGATGGGGGTATCCCCGGCAAGAATTCCATTGATGCGTACCTCAGCGCCATCAGGGGATGACGTCACATCCAACTGGGCGGTATTGGATACCAACTCAGCAAAAATCCTCACCGGCGTCCGATCCTCCAGAGTGGTTTTCATGGTTCGCGGCAGCTGTTTGGGCGACCTGAATTCCAACGTATATTCACCAAGCGGCAGATCGGTCAGCAACAGAGGGGTATTCCCTTTTGAAATACCGTCGATCATCACATCCGCATTCTGAGGATTGGAATCAACTAGCAGCAATCCGGTGATAGGCTTCAGGTTCAGCGTCACATCCATCTCCTGTCCTTCGAGCAGGCTGACACTTTTGTAGCCGCGCTCAAATCCAGCGTTTCGGAGTTCGATGATATAATCCCCCGCCACCAGCCCTGACAGGGTTTGCGGAGCAACACCTTGAGAAGTTCCGTTCACAAAAACCTCGGCACCCTTTGGATCGGAGTTAATGGTTATGGAGCCCTTCCCGGCCATTTCAATTTCACATCCCGTCAGGATGAAAAGCGGAGTCAGCAGCATCAGAGCCATCGCGAAAGATCGTTTCATGTTCAAAAAATTTCCAATCATTGGAACTTACCTCAAATGCTGTTCAACGTTCAGGAGTTTAGCACTGACCTTTTCATAACGCGGATCGGACCGCTCCGGAATCAGCTCACTTAAAATTCTCAAATATTTAGCCGCTTCGTCCCAGTTTTTCAGGCGAATGGCTCGGTCCGATCTAAACAGAAAATCTTCGTACCGAACGTTCTGCTCCTGTTCGGCACTCTCCAGCAGCGCTTCTGCGCGATGGTAGAGCGCCGGCTTCGGCTCAATCGTTTCCAAATAGAGCATTGTCTCTTTTAAATGAGCAATCGAGGCGGCCAGATTACTATAGCGGACATCCCGTTCATTATAGCGAGCCTCTCCCACCTCAAAGGCATTCTCAGCCAATTGCATCAACTCTTTCGGCTCTTTCATCCAGGTGAATGAAATTCCCAACTCACTGACTGCAAAGTCCTCAATCAGCTGCGTAGCTCGTTTGATGGCCGGCGGCGGGGTCCAGTTGAGCACCGTAATATGATGAAAACGGCTGTTGCGAAGCACTGCGAGCTTATAGAGGTCATATTGATTTTCGCCGGTACCGGCATAGTCAGAATCGACATCAAAAAAGCCAGCAGCTTCAATGCCATGCGAGAGCTGTTCGATCACGGTATCCGTAATCTCTTTGCTCTCAACCTGATGTCGATTGGTCTTCAGATCATCAATACGAACTGAGAAAATCCCCTTATCATCCAGCTCCACATGATAGCGGAAGATATTCTTCGGCGTACCCATGACCCGTTCATAGGAGAACGTCAGGGACTCTTCCTGCTGCACCGTCGTGACATTGGTTTTAGAAATTTCCAGAAGCGATGGCCCGACCACCATGAGGACAATCAAAACCAGAAGAATGACCGAAACCTGAAGAAGCCGGGAGGTCAGCGAGGAGGTTTTGGGGTCGTCCTTTTTTACCTCCCGTTTTTTCGACTTTT
>CAKZQV010000520.1 GCA_937141895.1 uncultured Verrucomicrobiota bacterium | reverse complement strand
CCGACAATACCATCGCGGACATCGCGGTGGCCACCAACGCCGGCCAGATCAAAACAGGCTCCCTGAGCCGTTCTGACCGTATCTCAAAATACAACCAGCTGCTCCGCATCGAAGAAATGCTCGGTCCGGACAGCCGTTATGGCGATGAGCTGAAACCGGTGATCGTGAAAAAAGCCCCGGCCAAGAAAAAGGCGTCTAAAAAGAAAGCCACCAAGAAAAAGGCCTCCAAAAAGAAGGCGACTAAGAAAAAAGCGTCCAAAAAGAAATAAGCTGAACAGCTGAAAATCTGATGTTGAAAAAGCGGTCTTCGGGCCGCTTTTTTTATCTCTATGAGCCGGGACTGCGCGCCGGGCAGTTCCGGGTGCGCCCTGACTGTAAATCTTCCTTGTCGCCGTTCAGTTTCCCGCTATATTCCCTTCAGAATAATCCGCATCACAAAAAACGTTACTCTTTATGCAGCAGACTGAAAAATACTGGAACCTGATTAATCGCATCGTGCTGATTGCCATCATTGTGATGGCCGGCGTCGGCGTGGTTTTGGCCTTTACGCCCAAGGTGCGCCAGTTGCAGGAATATCAAGAGACCAGCGATTCCCTCCAACAGCGGATCGAAATCACCGTTACTGCCGAGCAGGAGCTGAAGGATAAACAGCGCCGATTTTTCTCCGATCCGGAATTTGTCGAAAAAGTCGCCCACGAAATCGGCTACGCCCGAACCAACGAAACGATCTTCCATTTTCCGGAAGAAACAGGATCTTACTGATTTTCGAATGTTGAATGCAGATTTTTGATTTATCGATGGGCTTTGCCCATACCCTTATTTAAAGCCATCGGAGACCCTCCAATCGAAACTCAAAAATCAAACATAAGAAATCCGGTCGTCTGGACCATCGCAGGTTCTGATTCAGGCGGCGGGGCCGGGATTCAGGCCGACCTCAAGGTCATGAGTGCATTTGGCGTTCACGGCTGTTCGATCATTACCGCCCTCACCGCCCAGAATACGCAGGGCGTATTTTCCTCTGAGCCGGTTTCGCCGGACATGCTGCGCGCCCAGTTCCAGGCATTGGAAACCGACCTGCCGCCAACCGTCATTAAGACCGGCATGCTGGGCTCGGTGGAAACGGTGCAATTTCTGGCCGACATGTTCCAATCATTGGAAGTTCCGATCGTTTGCGATCCGGTGCTGAAGTCGACCTCCGGCGCTGACCTTCTGGATCCGGCAGCGGTGGCGATTTTGAAACATGATATTTTTCCTCATGTCACAGTCCTGACCCCGAATATTCCGGAAGCAGAATTCCTCATCGGGCATAAAATCGAAGACGAGGCCGAAGCTGCTGATGAACTTTTAGCCATGGGCGTGGAATCGGTATTGATCAAGGGTGGACATTCCGACAGTGACGAATGCTGCGACTTCTGGAGCGCAGGGGGGGAGTGCATGTGGCTCACTGCTCCTCGAATTCAGACCCGCCATACGCATGGAACCGGCTGTATCCTATCTTCCGCTATTGCGTCCGCCCTTGCGCTTGGTCAGGAGATGATGGAGGCCGTTCAAACCGCAAAAACCTTCATGACCGACTGTCTTCTCCAGCCAGCAGATGTTGGACGCGGGCATGGCCCCATGATGATCAAACCGCCCTGTAAGGTTTCCGAAAACGAATCGAACCTATAATATTCAATTGTAGGATCTTTATTTTTTTTGATTTCTGACTCATATTCAAACCTATGGAACCGTTAACGCTCTATCTTACCCTTTTGCTGGTCGGCTTTGTACTGATCGGATTCGAAATTTTTATCCCGGGTGCCATTCTCGGAATTTTCGGGGCCATTGCCTGGGTGGTGGCGGCCCTGATCGGCTGGCGTAATTTTTCCGAACCCTGGAATATGGTCAGCGCGGGAGGTCTGTTGGTGTTCGGCATCCTCACTTTTGTGGTGTGGATTCGCTATTTCCCGAAAAGCCGCGTTGGCAAAAGCCTGTCGCTGCAGGTGAATCAGACTGACTATAAATCCCACATCGCGGAGAAACTTGCGGTAGGCACAAAGGGCAAAGCCGTTTCCACCCTTCGCCCCTCCGGCATCGCGTCGTTCGATGGCAAGCGGGTGGACGTGGTTGCCGATGGCGAGTGGATTGAGGC
>CAKZQV010000519.1 GCA_937141895.1 uncultured Verrucomicrobiota bacterium | reverse complement strand
CTACACCGACCTCGAAATAAGCCAAAAACGCTCCGCACTCGAAAATGTGCTCATTCCCGAAACCATACCGACCCACCGCGACCGTCTGCTCAAAGCTGGCTTCACCTCGGTCGATGTCTGGTTCCAGTGCTTTAACTTTATGTCCATGCTCGCCATAAAATAACGTTCAACGCAAAGCAAAGAAGAACGCAAAGGCTCGCAAAGATTCCTCTGCGAAACTTCGTGCACTTTGCGCCTTTGCGTTTAAATTGCTCTCTTCCATATGAAAATTGATTATTCAGAATTATATGACCAGCTGAAGGGCACCGACCTCGAATCGTGGAATGGTATCCTGCCGGGCCTGATTGCCCATGGCCTTCGCCCGGAACGGCACGGTCTGATGCCAAAATGGGAAGAGACGCTGAAAAATCTTCCAAGGATTGGAAAAAATCAGGTGGAGCTAAAATCCGAGGTTCGGGCCGAGGGCGAAATTTTCCAGGGATTGGAAGAACAGCTGCGCGCGTTTCATCCGTGGCGCAAAGGGCCGTACCACATTCACGGAATTCATATTGATACCGAATGGCGGTCCGACTGGAAATGGGATCGCGTCAAACCCCATATCCAATCCTTGGAAGGCCGGACGATTCTGGATGTCGGCTGTGGCAACGGCTATCACTGCTGGCGCATGGCCGGCGAAGGGGCCGAGCTGGTAATTGGGGTCGACCCCTCTGCTATGTTTATCTGCCAGTTTTTCGCCATGAAAAATTTCCTGCAAAACCCGCGTGCCTGGGTGCTGCCCTTGGGGATTGAAGATGTGCCGGAAACCCCGGGCGGTTTTGACTCTGTATTTTCCATGGGCGTGCTGTATCACCGCAAATCGCCGATCGAACATATTGAGCAATTGAAATCGTTCCTTAAACCCGGCGGAGAACTCGTGATGGAAACGCTCGTGGCCGACGGCCCTGAGGGCTATGCCCTGATTCCGCATGGTCGCTATGCCAAAATGCGCAACGTCTGGTTTATTCCGTCCGTCCCGACGCTGGAACTCTGGATGAAACGGTGCGGCTTGAAAAATATCCGTACAGTCGATGTGAATAAAACGTCAATAGAAGAACAACGCTCTACCGATTGGATGACCTTTGAATCCCTGCCTGATTATCTCGATCCCAACGACGGGTCAAAAACCATCGAGGGCTACCCCGCCCCCAAACGCGCGGTCGTCATCGCCACGGCCTGACTCTTTACCCTTCTTAACTATATCATGTCTCATTAGAATTTATGTGAAAATATTGACACATTAAATGCTAACCAATAAAATGTGTCTGATTTCTGAAGAGGGTGACGTCACTTAAGAGCAGGTTAAGATTCTTGAGGTGAAATATGAAACTAAACTATGTCATCTATACGATTTTGGCAGCTGTTGGAACTTCCATCGGCGGGGTAGGTATAAACTTTCAGGAATCGGTTGATTTCCATGGCGAACCCATTGGAAAAATGACCTTTGAGGATCATACCACCTGCGTTTTTCAGTGCGGCGGTTCCACGGTTCGCGAAGTATTCGACAAGAATAACCAATGCATTGAATCCAGTTGCGGTGTGCCAGAGCACCAACGTGCAGAATCGATCAGCGCCGCACCGGTTATTGCACCCGTATCCACAGCTCCTGCTCCACCCCCCGCACCCGAACTAACACCCGAACCAACGCCCGATGCCTTGACCGCCACCTTAATCGACGCATTGCCCGCCCCCCCGGGGAAATCCATTTCATGGCTATGGCTTTTACTGATCCTCCCTATTACAGGGATCATTTTAGTGGCTGTATTTCATAAACGATTGAGCAATATCTTCAAAAAAGAACCTGAAGAAGATGCGCCCGAAGAAGAAAAACCTAATGGGGTTTGCTTTCAGGAGGCCACATTGCGGCTCTCCAGAAATGAGATGAGCTTCCTGAAGGCCCTACATGAAGCCGTTCATAAAAACTACATCATTACGTTTCATGAGACTCCGGAACGCATCATGAGTGAAAGTGGCCTGGACTTTTCTTCCGATGAATCGGGCCTGAAATTGGCTGAGCCCGTACTGGCAGACTTTGTTCTTCACAGCATCGACGGTTCTGACATTGCCGCAATTGTATTACTTCATAATCCTCGTTCAAAGGATCAGCAGAAAATCCGGCGTATAAACTATCTGCGGAGTTTTTTTAAGAGTACTGACATCCAAGTCCTCTTATACCCTGAAAATTATCAATACTCCCCCGAGGACATAAAAAAGGCCTTCGGGAAGTTAAACCTGCATTTCGACTCTAATTCGACTGCAGCCTGAGAGGCACAGAAGAAGCCATCATAGGCTCTGGTTTCATGTAATCTTCTGACGGATTATTTGTCTTTCAACGGTTGAACAGAAAAACTATGGCCTCTCATGCAGGTTCGCAATCTTCTCTTTTTTGAGAATATAACTAGTAATTTATACTAGACAGTTGAGTCGTTCTTACGATACAACGTGCGACTCATGAAAAGTTTTGGGTCCATCTTATTAGTATTTTCGTTGTTTTTTACCTGTGTTCAGACACATGCAGAAATTATTACTTTGGATTATACAGGAAACCCAATCTCCACCTCGATCATGGCGAATGACGGCGCTGGGGAACAGAACGGCAGCCTCTTTTTTTCCAAAACAGGCGCATCGATGGTATCCGGCGAATTAACAGTCTCGTTATCCGCACTCGCGGATAAATCCGCAAAGACGTATTGGTCCACCATTGAACTAGGAAGTGGATTTGCTCTCGCTGCTGAAAATGACACGATCGATCTGAATACGGTTTTCACCGAGACGCCCAGAGAGCTGGTTTCTGTAACGAGACGTAATGCATCTAACCTTTACACCGACTACGTAGCGCTCCGCTTTTCCAATAACGATGGCAGCTATCTGTTCGGATGGGCGGAAATCTCTGCCAACGTCACCGTTAGCGCAAATGGAAAACAGTCTATTGCAGATGTAAGCGTAAACCGATTTGCCTACAACACCACGGCCAATGCGCCAATCACCGCAGGCTATACGGAGCTTGCCATTCCAGAGCCGGCAGTGGCCACACTGATCCTCGGATCAGGCATCGGGCTATTGATTTCACGGCGCGTTTTCATGAAATAAAGAACCCAATTTCCGTGTAATACGGTAGGTTCATGGTTATTTTCTTTTCATGAATCTTTCTACATTTGGCGAAAAGTTTACCCATAAGGCCGGAATCTCCCAGCTGATGGACGACCTCGGGGCCGCGATGGCTGGCGGCGATATGCTCATGCTCGGCGGCGGCAATCCGGCCCATATTCCCGAGGTACAGCTCCGATTCCGCAACCGGTTGGAAGAGATTCTCGCCGAGCCCGGCGGATTCGAGGCCATGATTGGGAACTATGATGGCACCCGCGGAAACGACGCCTTCATCGAAGCCCTAGCGGCCCTGCTGAACGATGAGTTCGGCTGGCAGATTTCCCCAAAAAACATTGTGCTGACCAACGGCGCGCAGAGCGCGCTTTTTATGCTGTTCAATATGTTTGCGGGGCAAATGCCGGATGGGTCAAAAAAGAAAATCCTATTTCCGCTGACCCCGGAATATATCGGGTATGCCGACGCCGGTTTAACGGATGATTTTTTTGCAGCGCAGCATCCGAGCATGGAGCAGCTTGATCATCGCCTGTTTAAATATCATGTGAATTTTGACGAACTGGAAGTTGGCGACGATATCGGGGCCATCTGCGTTTCCCGCCCCACCAATCCGACGGGCAATGTGCTGACCGATGCCGAAATCCTGCACCTCGATACCATTGCCGAAGATAAAGGTATTCCACTGATCATTGATGGCGCGTACGGAACCCCGTTCCCCAATATTATCTACACGGACGCAAAGCCCTTCTGGAGTCCGAATACCATTCTCACGATGAGTCTTTCCAAATTCGGTCTGCCGAATCTCCGCACCGGCATTGTGATTGCTCCCGAGGCGATTGCATCGGCCATTGCCGAAAGCAACGGCATCATGAATCTGGCGCCGGGCGGGCTGGGCGCAAAGATGGCCCTTGAGATGGTGCGCAGCGGCGAAATTATGCAGATGAGCAAGGAAATCATTCAGCCCTACTATCAGCGAAAGGCATACCATACGCTCGATCTGTTTGAGGAACACCTCGGCGACGTGCCATGTAAAATCCACAAACCGGAAGGCGCGCTCTTTCTCTGGGTCTGGTTTCAGGAACTGCCCTGCACCGCGACTAAGCTCTATGAGCGCCTCAAAGAACGGAAGACACTCGTGGTGCCCGGCTCCTATTTTTTCCCGGGTTTGGAAAATGAGGATTGGCAGCACAAACACGAATGCATCCGCGTCACCTATGCCCAGGATGAACGGATTGTCTCAAAAGGGGTCGAAATCATCTGTGACGAAGTCAAAAGGCTTTACGCGTAATTTGCAAAGCGTATTGCGTAATCTAATCCGGCCTGTACAATGTTTACGTAACGTTGTCTGCTGTCGTGTCGGTATACGCAGCACATAATAAAGGAATTATATGAGAACACTTTTTTTATGCATATTCACCGCCATACTGACCGCTACCTACGCGGAAGATGTGGTCCTCAAAGGCGGCGCAAAAATTCAGGCCCCGCTGATTAAAAACAACGATGATTCAACCGTTCTTGATCTCGGATTTGATGTCCTGAGAATTCCGAAAAATGAAATTCTAGCGACCTATGAGGATACCCCGATTGAAGGCACTTTCCCAACCGATACGAATTCGCTCTACACCGTTCAGGTGCCGAGCCGGATCACCACAGCCGAAGCAGCAAAACTATACGCTCCATCGGTCGTTCTGGTAAAAACCGCCGCCGGCCTCGGCTCGGGCTTCTTCATCAATAAAGAGGGCTATCTGGTGACCAATTTCCACGTGATTGCCGGCGAAAAGAAAATCTCGGTGACCCAGTTCCTGCAGGAAAACAAAATCCTGCGGCGCGTGGTGCATAAAGAGGTGGACATTGTGGCCACGGCCCCGTTTCACGATCTGGCCGTTTTGAAAGTGAATAATTTTGACACCAAAATCACTCCGGTCATTTTTGCCCCGGATGAAACCCTCAGCATCGGCGAAGCCGTTTTTGCCATCGGCAATCCGCTCGGCCTGGAACGGTCGGTGAGCGAAGGCGTCCTCAGCCAGACCCACCGCAACTTCGGCGGCATCCTTTATCTGCAGGTCGATGCCGCCGTCAATCCCGGCAATTCCGGCGGCCCCCTATTCAATGCGCGCGGCCAGGTGATCGGCATCATCAACATGGGCGTTCCCTCCATGGAGGGCCTGAATTTTGCGATCCCCGCGCGCCACTCTAAATATATTCTCGATCATATTGATGCATTTGCGTACGACGCCACCAATCCGGAATCCGGCTTTGTCTATCCGGATGCCCCGCGCCGTCCCGGTAAATTCACCTCAGACCAAAAGGAACAGTCTAATGTCGATCTTCCGTAAAACCGTCGCCCTTTCCCTTGCCGTTGCCTTTCCGCTCTGCTCCTTCGGGTTGCAGCGACTCGATCTGGTTCCCCCAAAAGGCCAGGTCTATGTCCGCGTATCCAATACCGTTAAGTTTTGGGATAAACTCAAGAATTCCTCGGTGGGCCGCCTCTGGGCAGATCAGCAGTTTCAGGATTTTATGGGCAATCCCGAAACGGAGACCTGGCACTCCATGTTTTTCGATGGCGACAGCTCGGAAGAGGATAAGGTCTGGCTCGAACAGGTGAAGATGCTCACCGGCGAAGTAATCTTTTGCATGGATATGGAGACGGAAAATATCTACATCATCGCAGATATGAGCGATGAGGATTTCCAACGCGGCCTCGATCTGGATAACGACCTGCGCCAGATTATGGAAGACCCGTTTGACGTAGTGAAGAGCTCATTCCAGGGTGTGGAAATTATCCAGCACATTGGATCTCCGGGTACCGAATCCGAAACCATCAACTGGCAGGCGCATGTGGGCCGCACCTTCATTCTCGGCTACGACCGCGAATGGGTGGAACAGTGCATCGTTCGCCTCAAGAATGATGAAATCAAAGAGCCCACGGGCAATCCGGTGCTCAACATCAAATTCCCGATTCATGATCTTTTGCACGACTCGATCAGTGATTCGGCGGACCGCCGACTTTATGAAGCCCTGGGCCTCCTGGGCATTAATGCCATCACCTGCCGCATGGAACTACTGGACGATGAAATGGTCATGGATAATAACCTCACCATCGAAAACCTAAAACTCGGCTTGTTCAGTGTGCTTGATACGGACCCCTCCGAACTGCCCACCGTCACCTTTATTCCAGAAAACATCTCTTCGCTCGAAGTCGGCCGGATGAACCTGCTCGGACTCTGGAATGAGATTCCTGTTATTCTTTCACAAATGGATCCTGCGGCTAAACAGCAGTTCGACATGGCGCTGAGCATGATCGGATCGCAAACCGGCATTAACCTCGAGCAGGACCTGCTGGCACACCTCGGCACGAAATATCTCTCCTACGCCACCGTTGCCGGCGAAAAACAGAGTTCCATACTTGCGCTCGAACTCAAAGACGGCATGGCCTTCAAGCAGGGGCTCGAATCCGGCCTGACCGCACCGGCCATGCAACCTTATGTTGCAGCCATGCTCGACCAGGCGGACTTTCTCGATCATACCATCTACACATCGAAAAATGTAACCGACCCGGCCGAAATCATGGGCATCGCCGTGACCGATGAATACCTGCTGTATGGCGATCCCGAGGGACTGCGCCAGGCCATTCGCGGCATGGCCAACGCCGGCGCCGCAAACACGTCGTTCGAACAGACCGAGCTTGTTCAGGGCCTCCGCAAACATGTTTCCCCCGCCGCGTTCGGTTTTGGCGCCATCGACTGGAAGAAAAGCATGGACGTCATTCTTGCCGAGCTGACGAAACCGGAATACACCAACATGATTCAGCAGAAATGGTCCGAAAGTGATTCCCCCCTACCGCCGCCGGATTTCAGCAAACTACCGACCGCCGATCACATCGCGCAGTTTTTCAATATTTCCTACCAGTATGTCGAAGCCAACGAAAACGGCCTCCATCAGAAAATTTTCCTGAAATACTAAGACACGAATATCCGTTTCGAAATAATCTAAAAAAGGCCAACGCCGTATGAGTTCAACTAATCGGAAATCTAAAATCGGAAATCTAAAATTCTCAACGTCAGCTTTGATTGCGGGACTTCTCTGCGGCGCCGCTTGGGCGGAAAATGCGGATGAGGTTCGGGACTTTGGCTTCCAACCTCTGGAAATCTATAAATTCAAGATGGGGACCTCGCGGCTGGTGGTCACCGACATAAACAACGACGGGCTCGATGACATTCTGTTTGCCAACAACCATGTATCGCGGATCGAAATTCTGATCAGAAAGACGGGAGACGAGAAACTGGCCGACCTCCCGGAACTTGAAGACCGTTTTGAAGACCGTGGGATGATTGTGGATCAGGGGATTAAAGCCATCCGTATCGGCGACCTCAATGGGGACGGCCTTCCGGACATTGTCACCTTCGGCACCACACTCGGCGTTCAAATCCGCTATCAAAATGAAGACGGCACTTTTCAGACACCCGAGCGAATTTTCATCAAAAATCGCTCCACCGTAACCACCATCCAGCTCGGCGATCTCAATCAG
This sequence comes from uncultured Verrucomicrobiota bacterium, assembly GCA_937141895.1. Taxonomy (GTDB): domain Bacteria; phylum Verrucomicrobiota; class Kiritimatiellia; order Kiritimatiellales; family Pontiellaceae; genus Pontiella. The sequence continues at coordinate 2,982 of CAKZQV010000519.1, read as the reverse complement.
GACGGCCGAATGGATATTTTGGTCTGTCACCGCGATGAAGCAGAACTGCTGTGGAATGCGGAAACCAAGCCGTTCATGGATATCAAGACGCTGACCTTTGCCGGAGATAAAAGTTTCTATGGCGACATTGCCGATGTGAACAAAGACGGTATCCCGGACCTGGCCTTCCACTTCGGCACCACACTCAATCCGTTCAAAGTCCGCTTCGGCAAAGGAGAAGGCATCTTCGGCACAGAACAACCGATCAATCTGCCGCCCCGTCAATACATGGACATCCTGCAGTCCGACGGCGTAGACCCACAGGTCGGCATGGTGCTGCGCAACCGGTTGGCCTTCCGCCTGTATGATTTTGTGCAGAAAGATCAGCCCCAGCTAATGGAAGCGCAAGAGGTTTCCCCGGGCCGAATTGGCCTCGAAGGAACCAGTAAAAAAGCGAATCCGGCATGGATTGCCGACGACTTTAATGATGACGGCATGGACGACCTGCTGGTGGCTGCGCCCGAGCTCAGTCGTTTACATCTCTATTCAGGAACGCCCGAAGGCCTCGATCCGACGCCGGAACGCATTGATACCCTCTCCGAAGTCGTCCGCATGTCCCGTTCCGCCAACGGCGATATCCTGGTGATCAGCCCAAAAGAAAAAGTGGCCGCCGTGCATAAAGCTGCAGATCTGAACAAATTCCCGACCATACAGAAACTGCCGGGCGATGCCCTCGCCGCCTCTACCGTTGAAAGCGGAAACGATGCCTGGTTCACCTGCAAGGATTCCGAAAAAGCGCTCTTACTGGTCAAACAATCTGCCGAAAACGACGAGCACGAAATTTTCTATCTCGACATGAAGAACGATCCGAACGACATGCTGGCCTTCAGTCTGACGGACGGTAAAACCGGCATCATTTTTTTTCTGCCCTATGAAACACCGAAGATGTATCTCCACGATGGTGAAAATATTGAAGAGCTCACCAGCGAATCGTTCCGCGCACTTACCCAGAAGTTGGAGCTTTCCAATATTCGGATGGATACGCCCGGCGACGGCACCACCCTCACCATTTCTTCGGGCGCCATTTCACGCCGCTTTGAGTGGAAAGGCGACCGCTACGAAGTCATTCGTCAGTTCAACCCGGAAAATCCGCGTGGCGAACTGATTACCTCCACCCCCTACAAGCTGCTCGACGGCTCAACCGGCACGTTTTTTTACGACCGCAATTCCGGCGATCTCATCCGCTTTGCCCAGGACACCGATGAATGGGGTAAAATTCATATCCCCGATGCGGACCAGACCATCTTCGGTCTCGTTCAACTTAAGCATCCGAACCGAGATATCATCGTGATGCTCGATCGCACGGGCATCAACGAAGTGATGGGGAACGGAACCAAACTGGACCTCGAAGTGGCCGCAGAATACACCTCCCCCTCCGAAAATCCTTTGCTCGCCTACTGCAAGCTCGTGCAATTGGCCTCTCCTCCGCGGCAGATGATCGCCCTCGTCGATCCTTCCAACCGCGCGGTGGAACTGGTTTCGCAGAAAGGAGGCGAGCTGAAATCGGAACTCCTCTTCGAAGTCTTTCTGACCTCCGATTTTGCAGACGTTGGAAAATCGCGCGGCACTGAACCCCACGATCTAGAATCCGGCGACCTCAACGGCGACGGTATCGGAGACCTCATCATTCTCGCCCACGACAAACTTCTGATCTATCTCGGCGAATAGGTTTTCAGCGTCTAAGAAAGCGAAAAAAATCCATTGCCAATTGTGGCGGATCACGGATGATAGGTCGCTGTTTTCCAATGCGTGGAAAATTGGGGATATACTATGAATTTACAGGAACTGAACGACATTAAAGCCCAGGCGCTCGGGGCTGCGCAGGCCGCCGCGGATGCCGATGCACTCGAAGCGGTGCGCATTGAATATCTGGCCCGCAAAGGCCTCCTGCCAAAAGTGATGCAGGAGCTCAAGAATGTGCCGGCAGAAGAAAAACCGATCTTCGGAAAAACCGTCAACGAACTCAAAAATGAGCTGACGGAACTGATCAAAACCAAACAGGCCGAGTTTTCCACCGGAGGAGCAACGACAGGCGCTGGTTTTGACCTGACCCAACCCGGCCAGTGGCAAGACCTCGGCACCCGCCATCCGATCACGCAGATCACCGATCGCATCACACAGATTTTCCAGACGCTGGGATTCACCGTGGCCGATGGGCCCGACGTGGAAACTGTCTTTAACAACTTTGACGCGCTCAATACGCCGGCAGACCACCCCTCACGCGACGAGCAGGACACCTTTTATCTCGATAACGGCGACCTGATGCGCTGCCATACCTCGCCGGTGCAGGTGCGCTACATGCAGGAAAACAAGCCCCCGATCCGCATTATTTCTCCGGGCCGCTGCTACCGCCGCGATACGCCGGACGCGACGCACTCCGCAAACTTCCATCAGGTGGAAGGCCTGTATGTGGATGAAAATGTTTCGCTGGCCGATCTCAAGGGTACGCTCTCCTACTTTGCCCGCGAACTGATGGGCCCGAATGTGAAGATTCGCTTCCGCCCCCACTTTTTCCCCTTTACGGAACCGAGTGTCGAAGTCGACTTCACCTGCCATGTGTGTAACGGAAAAGGCTGCCGCGTTTGTAAAAATAGCGGCTGGATTGAAATTCTCGGCGCCGGCATGGTCGACCCGAATGTTTTCCAGAATGTCGGCTATGATGCGACCAAGATGACCGGTTTTGCGTTCGGCATGGGAATCGAACGCATCACGATGATTCTCTACGGCATTCACGACATCCGGAATCTCTACGAAAACGACGTACGCTTTCTGTCCCAGTTCTAAGGAGATCATTCCATGGCCAACCTGAAGATTCACAAAGTGGAAACCCTCGGCGAAGCCACGGTTGAGTCGCCGTTGAAAGGCAACCTCGGCCGTTTCTATGATGGCGAAGCCATCGCCTGCGATGATCGGACCAAGGATCTGGGCAAATGCGAACAGGTT
>CAKZQV010000518.1 GCA_937141895.1 uncultured Verrucomicrobiota bacterium | reverse complement strand
ACAGACGCAAATGTTCTCTGGGAAAATGGGAATACATCGCCAACAATTTTCGTCTCACATCCGGGCAATTATAACTTTTCAGTATCCAATGATTTTTGCACGGTTGACGAATCTGTGGAAGTTTTGGAATAGGAGTTGCCCGAAATCGGGGCATCGGACCAAATTGAAAAGTGCTTTTCCCGAAATGCTGTTTTCAACCCATTGCTTTCTAACACCGACAGCCTTTTCATCAATGGCCGCTATGCTGAGGTACCAGTATCTATTGATTCAGAAGAAACCATTTCGGTGTTGGCAACAAACGTATGCGGTTCGGCCCAAAAGTTCGTTCACGTAAGAGCCGTAGACTGCACCTGCAATTTTTTCGTTCCGAATGCTTTCACGCCGAATGGCGATGGTGTAAATGATATTTTCAAACCTTCTCTCGATTGCGAGCCAGATGAATTTGAATTGAAAATTTTTAGCCGATGGGGCGAGTGTGTTTTTGAAACGGCTGATCCCGCAATGGGATGGAACGGAGCATCAAATGAATCCGGCTACTACGCACCCAATGGCGTTTATGCCTACCAGGTGGAGTACAAAGCTGTTATCAATGGTGTGCTCTCCCGCGAAAACCAAACGGGTCATGTATCCCTGCTTCGTTAGTGCTTTTTTGGTTCGGAGTCGGCGCCTTCTAGTTTAAAAACCGAGAGGATGGTGTTGTTCTGAACCTGAATACTGTAAATCTCGGCAGATTCACCGAACTCAAAGTCATCAGGGTGCCAGCGGTAGGCGGTGATGAAGTAATTTGGTTCGTCAGCTGTCATATGTATGCGCTTCCGATCTGCCCTGGGAATTAGTTTCAGGTTGTAATGCCCGGGTTTATTCCAAGTATGAACCCTTATTTCCCGACTGTTGTTATGACGAAGAATTTCCTGCAGGCCTTCGCGGTAAGAAACTCCCCAATAATCGAGTTCAAATAACCGGCGTTCATGATTGGTTTCGCTCCGGTTGATCAGTACATTGAAAAAAACATGTTGAAAAGGGTGATTGATCGCCATATGCGGAATAGTCAGTGCGAAAGAAATCAGTAGCGCCGCATAAACACCAAAACGTACGTTCTTTTTTTTGATCGAATGAATACCGAACAAAACAAGCATCACAAAAGCGGGATAAATAAAATAGAGATGTCTCCAACCGTCATACAGCACGGAATCCAAAACGATAACAGCCGCGAAAGGAAACAGAAAGCAAACAAGATAAATGACCAACTGGCGGTCCAGATTAGTTTTCAGCCATTGCAAGGGGTGTCGCAGAACATGAAAGGCAGCAAATCCAGTACTGATCAGACCGATCAAAAGATAGACGAGCGGCGTGGAGATACCAAACCAAACGATTGGGTAGTGCCAGGGCAATTCATTTGCTTTAATAAGCTTACCAAAATATAGCACCTTGTTGGTCCACCTGAAACTGGACATGTTGGAGAATACCGTTCCAATTTTATCCAGCGGGTTGTCATACAAGTATGGCCAGGAAAAGTAAAGTGCCACCCAAAATGACAACAGAAATAGTAAGAGAGACCGCCAGGTTTTTATTCGAGCATCGTTATCGTGTCGGTTTAAAACTAAATCTGCAATCAGAAAGAACACCACCAACCCGAGCGGCATGATTCCCATGATCCGGAGATTCACAAGTAGCGCGATGGCCGCTCCGGCTATAATGAAATGAACATACCGATGGTGTTGAAAGCTTTTGAAAATGAACAAAAAGCAAACAAAAAACATCGACATGAACGGAATGTCTTTGGTATTGAAAAAGGAATGTGCATAGATGTGTGGATGTAAAACCACCATCAGAACTCCGATAGCCGCCAGCCAGTGATTCTTGAACAGTCCAAAAATCAGCCAGTATCCGCACCAAAGGCAGAAGAGAAAGAATAGGTGCGTAACCAAGTGACGCATGAGGTATACATCACGGCTATCCTCCAGTCCAAAAAGCTTTTCAAGCCCAATTAGAGGGAGCTCAAATGCCACCCCATAATCCCGGTCACGGTATTTAAGTAATTGGGGGTCATCATGAACAAGGTAGTTGTAACTAACGGTGCCTATTTCGCGTTGCGCTTCCTCATCCCAGGAAATCCCGTCATCTGACAAATTGAAAATTC
>CAKZQV010000517.1 GCA_937141895.1 uncultured Verrucomicrobiota bacterium | reverse complement strand
GTGATGCCGGCAAACGAGTCGATTCTGGACAAAGAATACTGGTTCGATAAGCGCACAGCTGGGAATGTGATGCCCGAAGAAGAAGCGTTTGCGGGCAATCGTTTTGTAGTCAATCGCCAGGCTTGGCGGGCGCCTAACACATCAGGAAGCGCCGTGTTTGATGGAAAACTGGTGGTGGATAACGCGGGTTCGGGACTGCTGGTGCACTATTGCGGGGATCTGCAGCTGAACGGCGGGATGGAGCTGGACAGTCATCTGGTGGTGCGGCCGCATCGGGCTGCCGTTTCCCTGTCGGTGAGCGATCTGAAGATGGGAGATTCCGGCGAATTGATTTTTCGCACGTTGGTTATAGGCAGCAACACGAATAATATTCAGGATCTGGCTGTTACCCACCTTTCCGGCACTGGCGTGATCCAGTTTGGCACCAGTGGAGCGAATGATACCAATGGGGTGTGGTCCTTATCCATTACAGACCCGGCTTCCGAGTTCAGCGGCACGGTTCAGCTGGTGAGCGGGGAACTGACCTTCGATAATGCCCTGTTGCTTCCCGACGCCACCCTCAAGGTGGAACCCTCATGGGATAATCATCTGGTGCTGGCGAATGATGTGGAATTCAGTCGCTTAAGAATGGGCGTCGTTACTTTGGTGAACGGCAGCTATACCGCCTCCGAATTAAATGCCGTATTGGGCACGGATCGTTTTTCTGGGCCGGGAACCTTGACCTTACAGGCTGTGGAGGAAAACTTTGCCGGATGGATTGCAGAATTTGAATTGAGCGGTGAGGATATGCTTCCTGACGCCGACATCGAGCCGGATGGTATGAATAACTTCATGGAATATGCATTGGGCGGAAACCCAACCAACGATGACGCCGCGGCGGTGCTGCCTTCGTTTTCTATGAATGCCAGTTCAGGAACAAACTGGATGGAGTATGTATATGCCCGGCGTATCGATGCTGAGGCGCGTGGATTACAATACGATGTGCTACTCTGCACGAATCTTTCGGAGGGTCTATGGTTGAATGTCGGGCCGCTGACCGAAGTGGACGCGTCCACTGTGAATACGGAGTTTGAGTCCGTTTCAAACTGGATACCGGCCGATAATCCCGAGCAGTTTATTAAGTTGGAAGTCCGGGAAGACTAATCCTTTTTTCATCAATCCGCGTTGGAAATACTATCGCCAGGTCAACGATTTGAATCGCAAGCCGCTTGTGAAATAAGTCGTTGGATGAGATCTTGTGTTTTACCGGAAAAGTTCCGTCATAGGGCTTTGCCCATGAGATCGGTAAGCAGATCAGTCACAACATACAACAGGAGAAAAGAGATGAAGAGCTTGATGAAAAGAGCGTTATGCCTACTGTTTGCAGCAGGTTTTATAACGGCCACCGCTACAGCGCAGGAAGTGGTAGTTCAGCCGCTCAGTACAACCCTTGAACCAGGTGGGGCGGCGGGTGCATATCTGAATTTTGAGCCCCGATGGATAGACGGCTCTGGCTTCACGAATGGACTCGAGTCGATCATAGAAAGCGGGGATCCAATTCCCGCCGAGTGGCCAAGACACATTTCAGGGTATAATGCGACGCGGACCGAGCGAATCCGGGATGGTGCAGAATTCGAAACGCTTACCTTTGATCTCGGCGGTGTTTATGAAATTACCGGTATGGTCCTGTGGAACTGTACAGAAGAGACCCTCTCCGATCGTGGATTTGAGCATACCGTATTATCCTATTCAACGGATGGGGGTGCCACGTTCTCCCCAGGTGAAACGCTTACCTGGACACAGCGTTTGGCTGAGGAATCGCCAAATCTAGGAAACGATCCTGCGCTTCCCACAACGACCTATGCTCCAGAAGTCCAGGCACTGACCACCAGTAGTGGGCCAGGCGTCACTCACGTTCGCATGGTCGTTGACAACTTTAGTGCTGGCGGAGCGCAGGTCATTACCATGGCCTCTGAACTTAGATTTACAGGAATTCCTGCACCGGAGGCCAATTATGTTGCCGTGACGCCGACGGACTGGACGGACTCCGCGGCATGGAGCGATGGCAATCCTGCCATGGCGGGCACCCAGTATTTCGCGGCCAATAGCAACGTGGTTCTGCAAACACCGGCCACCACCGCGACGTTCCCCGGTGAATTTTTATCGGTGGAAAATGGGCAACGCCTGGAGCTGATGGTTTCGGGAACGGATGTCATTACCATTGATCCGCTCAGGCTCGATGGGGGGGCTGTTGCAGCAGGCGTGGTAGGTTCCGGCGAAGCGAAGCTGGCTGGTCAAATCATTGCGCTAGGCGGGGTCACGCTCGGCAATACAAACGGTGTGACGCGCGACCTTCGGATTCTGTCCGAGATCAACAGTACCGTGGGTGTTCCAGTGCAACTGTCCGCATCTGGTCAGACCATCTATATTGACAACTCGAATAATACGGTGGCCGGCATCTGGTCTGTCAATGACGGGACCACGGTTGAGTTTGCAGATGGCGGAGCCGTTGGTTTAGGCAGCATTGTAGTGAGCAACAGTACGCTCCGCATTAACGGAGATTGGGATGGCTTAAGCTCTGGTGAATACCTGAACGTGATGGACACCCCGAATGCCTTGGTGGATCTTGGCACCTACAGCTGGACCGTAAACGCATTGACGGTTGGCAGCTCAAACGTGCTGACCGGGTTCACCTATGATGCAGATGATCTGAACGCGATTGGGTCAACTCCCATGTTTACCGGAACCGGCACCATTCAGGTGGGTGACCCCTACATTGCGCCGCCGCCGCCGACCACGTATTATCTGCAGGCTCCTATCCCTGCGAATAAATGGATTGGTGACCAGGATCAATGGTATGACGCCCCTTCCGGCGGAAGTCAGATGCCCTACTATGCAATTTTCGAAGGGAGCACATTTGATGTGAATGGATTTGAGTTCCGATCAGAAAATACGCCAAGCACTAGGGAGTTTGACGGTCTCCTTGTTGTAAATGCTCCATTGGTTAATTCGACTGGAGGGCAAGGATACTTCGTTCATTACGATAAGAATATCCAGTTTGTTGCTGGAGTGAGTCAAAATGCCGAAATGATCATTCGGCCTCATCGTGGTGGAGGCATAACGACCGGGATAAGCACCTATACGCTGGGTGAGAACGGATATTTAAAATTCCGTACCCTAAGCACGAACTATGGCCAAACGCTGGAAATCGGTACTCTTGTGGGTAGTGGGAAAATCGAATTTGGATTGGCTTCCAGTACCGCAGATGACAATGGAATCTGGGCGCTATCGGTTAGTGATGGTTCTGCCTTTACCGGAACCTTGGGCTTACAGCGGGGGCAGCTGACCTTCCAGGAGGCAACATCCCTCGAAAACGCGGCCTTCGAGATTGCGGCAGTGAATCCCAATACGGTTGTTCTAGCCAGCGATGTGTGGGTTTTAAACATTACAGTGGGGGCTACAACCCTTGCAACAGTGGGGGAATATACAGCCGCTGATCTGAATGCTGAATTTGGAACGGATCGCTTTTCCGGTGCAGGTATACTGCATGTCGGTCTAACTCCCCCTCCTACGGTTCTTACGCCGCCGACGATTGCTGAATTTTCGGTCGGAGCAACGGATGTGATGATGAGCGGAACCAGCAGCATTACCAATGCGAATGCAGAATACCGAATGCTATTCGCTACGGATCTTGTTTTGTCAAATTGGGTTCCGGTTGTGACCAATACGTTTGACGCAAACGGAGAGTTTTCAATTACGTACCCGCTATCGGGCGGAACCAAAGCGTTTTACCGCCTTGATGTTGATTAATTGTCCAATAGGTTGAGATGAAAGGAGTGCTGTAGCATATGCAGCGCTCCTTTTTTATGCATACAGTCCGAAGGGGTTGGGCCGGAGCTGACACACCGTCCATGCTGGATTTTAATATAACGAATGTATAGTATACGCGGAATCGATGAAAACAGGTTTATGTTCAGTCACTTTCAGGCAGCTTGAACGGCATCGCATTGTTGCTCTCGCGCAAGAGGCGGTGCTGGATGGCATTGAATGGGGCGGAGATATTCATGTGCCCCCCGGTGATGATGCCGCGGCCGCAGAAGCGCAGCAGTTGACAATCGATGCCGGGCTTGAGGTTTCGTCTTACGGTTCGTACTACACGGTTTTGGATGCAGAGGGAGGGCCCGTTGATTTTTCGCCGGTTCTGGAGAGTGCGTTGACGCTGGGTACGGATACGGTGCGTGTATGGGGGGGATGTTTTGGGGCTGCGGATGCGAGCGCATCCTATGCGCCTACCTTACTCAAAAAACTTGCTTCCGACCTGGAGCGTGCTCAGCGTGCGGGTGTACGTGTGGCTTTGGAATTCCATAGAGATACCCTATGCGATGGCCCCTTG
>CAKZQV010000516.1 GCA_937141895.1 uncultured Verrucomicrobiota bacterium | reverse complement strand
CCGGCGAGGTTGTCGTCGGGGTCACCGAAATCCCAGTGCGGTTTCATTTTCACAAATAGGTTGGCTGTCTGCTCAAAATGGTCGGGCATGTATTCGTGTAAAACCGTCATAAGATGCTTTGTGCGATCTTTAAGTTCCAGAGAGCTGAGGCCGTTGAGTGCCGCTGTTCGAAAATCATTTTCCGGAAATTCGGGATACACTTGTTTCAGGGATCGGGCGATCCGGTTGACGGCCCTCTCGCCGAGTCCATCTTTCATTAAGCGTTGTTCAGCCATGGGTCTAAGCAATGCCGACCGGTCACGCATTTATCAAGCCCCGATTTTGAAAGGCGACATAGATTATCATATATTAATTATTAGAGGGTTTTTTGGAGATCCGTTTTTTTTAGCTGCCTAGCTCAACGATGAAGGAGAAATTATGCGTTCCAGAATGTCCCGGATTATACTCGGTCTCATGTTTAGTCTACTGATGATGTCACCCGCCGATGTAACCCATTGACGGTTTATTAAGGGAGCGTATTATCTGCAGTCGCAGGATAACACTCCGGATACCACAACAACCAATTGGGGTGTTTTCGGTATTGTCGAAACAGAGCTCCCGGGTGACGCAACATCGTCAGTCTCGTTGTTGCCTCGGACGGTCACCGACGATGTGGATTTCGACGATATGCCTGACGACTGGGAAATCGAATTTTTCGGAGGAACCAATGTGGTCAACGGCGGAGCCGACGATGATTTCGATATGGACGGTTTCAGCAATCTGGAAGAGTTCATTGCCGGAATTAACCCAACCAACAGCAGTTCTGTTTTTGCCGTTGAGGATCCGGGTCCATCGCCGGAGGGCTTTGTCGTCAACTGGAATTCAGTCGAAGGCCGCGAGTATGCGGTATATTGGGCCAAGGAATTAGCCGATGGTTTTGATCCGGTAACGCCGGGTTATCTGCCATACCCCCAGAACAGCTATACCGATACGGTACATACCGTCGAAGGCTGCGGGTTTTATTATATTGATGTGCGGTTGATCGAGTAAATCGAATCCATCCTTCTCACAACGCGTCTTCCAAGGATTGGAAGGCGCATTTTTTGTGCCGCAAGCAAGCTTAGTCCGATGAGCCGTGACTGCCGGCCGTCCGGTTTTTCGGGCGCGAGCGGGCGACGAGCTTGATGAAGATTGGGGCACCTTCCAAGCCGAAAGCCTCGCGGAGCTGATTCTGCAGATATTTGAGCCAGTTGGAGCGGGCGTTGGCCGGGTCGTTGACGAAGATCTTAAAATAAATCGGGTTCGTGCCGGACTGCGTAGCATAGAAAATCTTGAGGCGTTTGCCCTTGGCGATTGGCGGCGGATATTTTTCCACTGCCTGTTCAATCACGCGGTTCAGGACCCCGGTGGTGATTTCGGTATGGGTCATGGCGGCGACATAGTCGATGGCTTCGACGGACCGCTTGATGTTGTAGCCATCTTTAGCCGAAACAAAAAGTACGGGGGCGAATCCCATGAAGGGGAGAGCTTCGCGCAGGGCCGGAAGATATTTGGTTTGTGTAACTTCTTCGTCGGCCTCTTTTGCCAGATCCCATTTGTTGCAGAGCAGGATGCAGCCTTTTTCGGCTTCAATGATTTTTGCGGCCACTTTTTTATCGCGGCTGGTGGGCCCCGTTTCGGCGTCGAGCATCATGATGACGACGTCGGCGTTTTCAATCGCCTTATCCGTCCGAAGATTGGAAAACCAATCGACGGCGCCACTGCTCCGGGTGTCCTTCTGGACGCCGGCGGTATCGATCAGCTGATAATGCCGCGCGCTTTCGCCTTTGCCGATGGTGAAAGGAATTTCGATGCTGTCGCGCGTGGTGCCCGGAACATCGGAGACAATGACGCGGTCATCTTTAAGGAGACGATTGATGTAGGATGATTTTCCGGCATTCGGACGTCCAACGACGGCCACCTTCAGCGGATGTTTTTCCGTCGGATTCTCTTCTTTCGGCAACTGAGGCATCAACTCAGCCATCAGATCGTTCAGTCCCCGGTTTTGAATCGCAGAAACGGGAAAGGTCGGGAAGCCGAGTTTATCGAAGTCGTAAGTGCCTTCTTCGCGATCTTCGTTATCGGCTTTATTTGCCGCAAGGATGACGGGGAGTCCGCTTTCATGCAGAATGCGCCCAACTTCTTCGTCGAGCGGCGTGAGACCTGCAGTGATGTCGGTGACAAAAACAATGAAAGACGCATCGGCAATGGCGATCTTCGCCTGCTCTTCGGTTCCGGCCACAATACGGTCTTCGGAAACCTGCTTGTCGAAATGGCCGAGTCCGCCGGTGTCGATCAGTTCAAACCGTTCGCCTTCCCAGTGGGCTTCGCATGCCACGCGGTCGCGCGTCACACCGACCTGTTCATGAACGATCGATACACGACGGCCCACGAGTCGGTTAAACAGGGCCGACTTTCCAACGTTTGGACGACCAACAATCGCCACAACTCTTTTACTCTTCGTCTCTTCCATAGCGCGGAGGGTGATACGCGAATCCCGTACTCCGGTCAACGGGAAAGGGAAAAATTAAAATGGATGAATAGTATAAAGCCAGACGATAAGTAGCACGATCGACAATGCACAACTGAAGGCCACAGGCCCCGCAAACTGCTGAGGCATGACCTTATATTCCTTGCCCATACGATCAGCAATCCAGGCGACGGCGGATAGGCAACCGAATGCAGAGAGCCAGAATAATTGGCCGTTATCCCCAAGATCTCCAGGCAGAAAACCGATAAGCCAGACTGTGGTGACTAACAAGACTGCAAATAGAGGGCCGCAAGTTAAACCGATGCGCCAGATTATTCTACGTCGTTGGACATTTAGTTGTTTATCTTCGAATCTCATACGGCCTCCAGTTCCAGCGGGGTGACCCAGGGGGGAACGGGGCAGTCGAGGGTGATGGCGATGGCGCGGAAAAGTTCGACTTCGGATACAGTAATCTCGCGGTCGTACATCATGCAGGCGAGGGCGGCGGCGAGGATTTCCTTTTTCACCTGACTGGAGGATTCGTTGAATTTATCCAGTGCAATTTCTAGAACGTCCCAGGTGCAGGCGGAAGGCTCGAGCATCTGTAATTCAGCCTTTGAATCCTGAATGAGATCTGCTCCGCCGAGGAAAGCCGCCGAGGCATCGACTCCGAAGTCATGGCATTTTCGGGCCAGCGCGGAGAGTATAATGGAGGCCTCAGGGACGAGTCCGCGGATGCCGTAATAGTTGACCATCGGTCTTTTCGGGGCTTTGCCAAAGACGGGGTCGAGATGGTGTTTAAGAACACGCTGGAGGGCAAACTCAAAAATATCGGTTTCCTGATCGGCTTCAATCAGAGCACTGACCACCGTCATGAAGGCTTCGTATTGATTTTCTGACAGGAAGCGCAAGGCAGGGATGGTGAGATCGATAACTGGAAGCCGAAGGGCGGGGTCTAACGTTCCAAGGTTTGGAAGCGCTTTTTCTAGGGTCCGGAAAACTTCGGGTTCGGCCATGTGGTCTATGATCTTCATTTGCGCATCGAGAATCTCTTTGCGCTGATCGAGCAGAAGAAAATAGACAAGCATGCGCGCGCCGTACGGGCTGGAGGCATGTTCGCGCACCTGATCAGGAATGGAGGCCATCAGGGCTTTGGCGGTCTCGACATGTTTTTCCATGGGCTGACCGATTGATTCAAGCAACTGATGACCGTTCATTTTAAGGTTCGTTTTCCGCGAATCATCGAAAATCTTCGGGACCCCATCGATCAGCTCCTGGGTAGCGGATGTTACGCCTCCGTATAGAAGCTGTGAGCCGGCAGATGCGGCGATGGCCCGGGCTTTGCCGGTGGCGCGGGGATAGTGCTCGGTCCGTCCGGATGTGGCGGTCATGTGGAAAAACTCGTTATTTTCTTTTGTAGGTTTATCGGGGAGGGGTGCCCCTTCGGTTTCATGAAGATGTGCGTAGAGCGAATCATACGTCACTTTTTTGAATGTTCCGTTAAACCCGGGTTCCAACCATTGGATACGCTTTTTGAGTGGCGGGTGGGTCGAGAACATTGAACTGCCGATCCCATTGCCGAAAAACATGTGACTGGCCTCGCTGGCTTTGGGCGAACGTATGCGGGAGCCGTAGGCCAAACCGCCGATTTTTTTCAGCGCGGAGGCGAGTCCGCCGGGATTACGCGTAAACTGCACGGCTGAGGCATCAGCCAGACGTTCGCGGTGCCGGGAAATCGAGGCTTTAATCATGTTGCCGAAAAAGAACCCCGTAAACCCGACCATCATCAGTACAAGAGCTGCGGCCAGGATGGGTATCGCCAATTTTGCGCCGTCGCGGGAGCGCCCGACGCTTCCGGCAGCTTCAAGCAATACGCGTCCGGTC
>CAKZQV010000515.1 GCA_937141895.1 uncultured Verrucomicrobiota bacterium | reverse complement strand
ACCCGTGGCAATTTTTTTATCAACACCCGCGCTGTACATATGCTCTTTCTCCAGGAAGCGCTCGGCCTCCTCGGTGGTGAGGGTACTACCCACCGGATCATCGCGGTCGGCGTAGGAACCCTCGGCGAATAGCCGGAAATCAAACTGCCCTTCGGCCTCTTGAATTCCGGTTTGGCGGATGAGAGGAAGATCAGCGAAAACCCGTATCTGAGAGGAGTGCTGAAGTGCCGCCGCCCACAAAGCATCCAGGGGCAGGGTCAATTCATTGGTTTCACCGTCGAGTCGTACCGACTGGAGCAGGGGGTCATTGGCTTCGACCTCCAGCTGTTCGGCCTCCACCGTTTCACTCACCCCCGTTTCGCCTTCCAACTGAGCGACCTGTTGTGCCTGCATCATCATTTGATCCACACGCTCGGCCTGATCTTCGCCAACGCGACTATCACCAGGGGAGGTACAGGAGGTAAATAATATAGAAAAGAAAAGTCCCTGTAGGAGGATCATGTGCTGTTTCATAGAAGTACGGGTGTGTGATGTTGAGTTCATGAGAAATGGAGTTGATAGTTGAGTTAAAAAAAGGGTCTAACTTTAAGGATTTGGTGTCGTATCGTTCGTCATGTTTGTGAAGTAAGTCATTTATATAATGATAGTTACCTAATCTTAAAAAAGCTTCATAACCAAAAGTTATTTAAAATTAATATTTTGTAATACACTGATATTCAGTAATTTATGAGAAATCTGTTTGACAGATACACCACTCCCTGCCAAGCACAAATCCATGAAAAGTTCATTGCGCCCCTCTTCCCGTAGCCTACAAGTCGAAACCCTTGAGGATCGTATCCTCTTCAGCGCGGTTCCCTCCGAACCCGTGGAGCCGGTAGAGGATGTCGACCAGGGATCTGTTCCCGCGCAGGTGTTGGAGTCGGACGTGACGACGGACAGCTCCGGGTCGGAGCAGGATCAGGCAGATGACACCGAAGTCTCCACATCCAACGCTACCTCGCAGGACGAAACCACCGAGGCACCCCGCCGGGAATTGTTGGTGGTGGATGAACGGGCCGAAACCGATGCCTACGGAGAATCGAATGGCCTGACCGATGATTTAGTCTCATCCGCTCCAGAGGGGATAGACCTCGAGGTCCTGCAGATTGAAAAAGAAGCCGAAGGCCTCACAGAAGTCACAGACAAGCTGGCGGAGGTCACGGCTTCCGGCGGTAAGATCGATGCCCTCCATCTGGTGACCCACGCGGATTCCGCGTCATTAATTTTAGGACAGACCGAAGTCAGTCTCGAAACGCTTCTCTCTGACCCCAGCCTGGCAGAACAGCTCGCCGCTTGGCAGCCTTATCTCTCTGAGGATGCGGATATTCTGCTCTATGGATGTAATGTAGCGGAAGGGGCGGACGGTCAGGCGTTTCTTCAACAGTTGGCCGAGCTTACCGCTGCGGATATCGCCGGATCCACCGACACCACCGGACAGAATGCCGCCGGCACTGCCGACTGGGATTTGGAAGCGGACACTGGACCGATTGAGTCTGCTGCTTTGGCATCGACATTGGATGTGGTACTGGTGCCGGAACCTGCCTCGATTCTGGATGCACCGGGCAGTATCCGGATTGGCGAAACCTTTGATGTAACGGTGGCGTTCGATAACAGTAATGCCACGGATACCGGCTATGGTCCCTGGCTGGACATTGCGTTTGACCGCACTGGAGCGGACGGAAACTTTGATCCGTCAAATCCAACGACGGGTGGCAGTTCGGATGCTACCCGTTATGACGGTCTGCAGCTGGTGTCCAACCCCACCTACCTGGGAACGAGTCTTACTTTTACAGAGCTGACTCTGGACAATTCTGCCAATGGTGGATTGGGTGTTCTGCATCCGTATGCTGTGGATAACACTGGCGCGCCCCTTTATCTGAATACCACTGACATTACAGGACCCTTTGTGTCGCTTCTTGCTGGCCTGCAGGAAGGAGATGCGGTGTTGGTGGTGGAGATGCCGTTCGGCAGTTTTACTCCGGACCAGCCCCCTGCAGAGGTAAGTCTTTCCTTTGAGCTCAGTGATGAGGCCGACCTGGGTGCGACGCACCGTATCGCCTCCCAGGCCGGGTTCCGCTATGGAGCGGACCCGCTGGATAATCCGGCAGCCCCGGACCCCAGCATCATCGGCGATGCTGTGGTGCAGAACATCGACACCGAAGCCACGCTGGTTACCCTGAACAAAGAGTATCTCGGACCCGAAA
>CAKZQV010000514.1 GCA_937141895.1 uncultured Verrucomicrobiota bacterium | reverse complement strand
AGAAGGCAAACAGGGCCAGCAGGATCAGTGCAGGTGGAAAGTCGACCGAGTTGGTCACCGCAATATAAGCCGCCATGGGTGCCACCGCCAGACACACACCAATGCCATAATGGCAAAGCGGGGTAAACCGTTTCAGTAGCGAATAGACGGCTAATGGAATCAGCGGAAAGAGCGAAAGTTTAAGCACCAGATCACCCAACAGGAAACAGGCGATAAAATAGAGAACGAGCCCGACCATCGCCACGCCCCACCCCTGCGCCATACTCAACGTGCCACTGGCCAGTTCCCGGTTTTGGGTGCGCGGATTCTTGGCATCAATATTTTTATCGAAGATACGGTTCACCGCCATGCCGAACGTACGCGCCCCGACACCAGCCAACGCAATCAACAACAGCGCCGTGATCGCCGGCATTCCACCCGCCCCGATCCACGCGCCGGCAAACAGCAGGGGCAAACTGAACACCGTGTGTTCCACTTTGGTGAAGGAATGGATCTTTTTCCAAAATGCAGACGGAGCTTCCAGCTCCGTGGCCTTTTCTTCTCCTTGAAGGCCTTCCAGACATTGGAAAATCGCATCGGCCACCGTTTCCGAAACCGGTCCGATATGTTTCTGAATATCCTCTTTACCGTTCACATCGCCAAAGTCCGTTACGCCCTTGAGCAGGATACAGGGAATATCATGCTCCTCGCAGACGCGCGCTACGGCATAACCTTCCATATCGACCAGCTCACCATATTTGGAGAGTTCTTTTTTTCGTTCCGCTTGAAAGACCGGCTCCTGAACGCTGACCAACCGTTTGAGTCCGATCCCCACGCCGACATTCACCGCCGCCTTCAGCTCTTCCATGCTGACCATGGAAACCCGGTACACTCCGCCGCGCTCGAGCCGATTGCTCAACGCACCGCAGACCCCGGCATTAATAATGGTCGTGCAGCCCTTTTCCACCATTTTTTCGGTAGCCAATCGCGCGGCCTCGAGCCCCATTTCTTCCGAGATTTCAACCAGGCACCCTTCCGGCACCCCACGGTCCAGAAACGGCTGAGCCTCCATGGGCGTTGCAAAATGAATTCCAATCATTGGATAATCCCCGCTTCCTTTGCCATGTTCTGCAACGCCTCAATAGCCGCCCGGCCTTCGTCGCCGAGATCGAGGGTAAAATTGTTCACGTAGGTTTTAATATGTTCCGTCGTCACGTTTTCGGCCAGCTCCTGCGCATGTTCTTTCACGTAGTCTTTGGTTGAATCCGGATCGTCAAAGGCATGCTGGATCGAATCCTTAAGCTGCTGTTCAATTTCGCTGATCTTTGCCGCCCCGAGTCTTTTGTGCGCCGCAATGCAGCCGAGCGGAATGGGCTGACCGGTTTTATTCTCCCACCAGTCGCCGAGATCTTCCAGACATTGGAACCCCTGCTCCTGATAGACAAAGCGGCCTTCATGGATAATCACACCGGCATCGGCTTCTCCGGACTCAACCGCATCCATGATTTTGTCGAACGGCATAAAGATCTTTTTCGTGATATCGGGGCGCCACAGCTTCAGCAAAAGATGGGCCGTGGTGAACTCTCCGGGCACAGCGACGGTGCAGGCTGGAAGCCGGCGGTGCGTATCGCCGGCATCCTGCCGGCTGATCACCAAGGGGCCGCATCCCCGGCCCAGCGCCGAACCGCAGCTCAGCAGTTCATAGTTTTCCTGAACCAGCAACCAGGCATGAAAAGAGAGTTTGGTTACATCGAGCTTTTCTTTGAACGCCCATTCATTCAGCGTCTCTACATCATGCAAATGCGTGACAATTTCTGAATTATTTGCCAGCTTGCAGAAGATGAATGTGTCGTTAGGGCAGGTGGAATAACCAATATTTACAGAGCTGTTTTGCATATACTTATAATGGTGTAGGTGTATAAATCGCTTAATTTATGTACATTAATTTAAATTTATGATTGATCCGATCATCTTTCAGGCTATTATCCGCGCCATCAATTTCAAAAACCAAAGGGTTGCGCAAGCTCGAAAATTGCTCGGTTCAAAGGTATAGAAACAAGGATTTAGAAAAAAATGTCAATACAACCTACATCAAACACAGGGCTTGATGCCAATCTGGT
Organism: uncultured Verrucomicrobiota bacterium; assembly: GCA_937141895.1. Classification (GTDB taxonomy): domain Bacteria; phylum Verrucomicrobiota; class Kiritimatiellia; order Kiritimatiellales; family Pontiellaceae; genus Pontiella. The sequence continues at coordinate 8,473 of CAKZQV010000514.1, read as the reverse complement.
CGGTCAGCTGAATGCGCTGGCCGCCTCCCTTACTCCTGCCCAGCTTGCCTGGGTCGGCGGATACTTCACCGGACTCAGCGCCCAGGGCGCCGGAGCCGCCCTTCCGGCAGGGGCCGCCGCTGGCAGCGGTGATCCGGACCACGTCCTGACTATCCTTTACGGTTCGCAGACCGGCCACGCCCGGTCGGTGGCCGAGGAGCTTCGCGACGCGGCACAGGAAGCCGGCCTCGCGGTTGACCTGGTTTCCATGGGCAAATTTAAAGAGAAGAATCTCAAGAAACTAAAATATGTGGCCGTCGTGACCTCGACACAGGGCGAAGGCGATCCGCCGGACGACGCGCTCAATCTGGTGGACTACATGAACTCCACCAAAGCACCTAAACTCGAAGATTTCAAATTTTCCGTCCTCGGCCTCGGCGACAGCTCCTACGAGTTTTACTGCAAAACCGGCAAGGACTTTGATGCCCGCCTTCAGGAGCTCGGCGGCGAGCGCATTCTGGATCGTGTCGACCTCGACGTCGATTTCGACGATGGCGCTGAAGCCTGGATCCCGACCGCCGTTAAAGCCTTCAAGGCGATTATGCCAACAGGCGGTGCGGTCGCTGCACCGGCCCTCGGAGGATTCGGCGGCGCCGTTGTGCCAAGCGTAAGTTACAGCCGTAAAAAGCCGTTGCAGACCCGTCTGCTCACCTGCCAGAAAATCACCGGCCGGAATTCCGAAAAGGATATCCGCCACATCGAAATCGATCTGGAAGGTTCCGGCCTCACCTATCAGCCGGGCGATTCACTGGGCATCTACTTCAAAAACGACGAAGAACTCGTGGATGATCTCCTGACCCTGCTTAAAATTGAGCCGACCGAAACCGTACACGTACACGACGAACCCAAACCGGTTCGCGACGCTTTGCTGGAAAACTACGAGCTCACGCTGCTGCACCCGGCCTTTGTGACCGACTATGCCCAGATCACGGAACAGGCCGAACTGATGAAGATCGCGGCCGAAACGGATTCGCTTCGGGAATATGTAGATACGCGCCAGATCATCGATGTGGTTCGTCAATACCCGGATGCGCTTGCTGCTGAAACCTTCATTGGCCTGTTGCGCAAACTCACCCCGCGCCTCTACTCGATTGCTTCGAGCCAGAGCGAGGTGGAAGACGAAGTACACCTGACCCTGGGTGTCGTGGAATACGAAGCGCACGGCTACCCGCATCTCGGCGGTGCGTCCGGCTATCTCGGGCACCGCCTCAACGAAGGCGAAGATGTCCTGATTTATGTCGAGCATAACGACAACTTCCGCCTGCCGGAAGATTCCAGCAAACCGGTCATTATGATCGGTCCGGGCACCGGCATTGCACCCTTCCGTGCATTCGTGCAGGAACGCGCAGCACAGGATGCCTCCGGCGACAGCTGGCTCTTCTTCGGTAACCCGCACTTTACCGAGGACTTCCTCTACCAGACCGAATGGCAGGACTTCCTCGAAGACGGCGCGCTGTCCAAAATCGACCTCGCCTTCTCCCGCGACCAGGACCACAAAATTTATGTCCAGCATCGCATCACGGAACAAGGACAGGACATCTGGAACTGGATTCAGCGCGGCGCCCATATTTATGTCTGCGGCGATGAATCCCGCATGGCGCACGATGTTCATCAGGCCCTGCTGGATGTCGTGGCTGAAAAAGGCGGCTACACCATTGAGGAAGCCGAAGATTTCCTCGTTCAGCTCCGCAAAGACGGCCGCTACCAGAAAGACGTATATTAAGGATGAACCACAAAGGCACAACATACACTAAGACTGATAGAAAGAACTCATTCTCCTTAGTGCCTTCGTGGTTAAAAAAACCTTCAAAGAAATAGAATATCAGGAGATTTCCAATGTCCGACGAAAAACAGCTTACCGAAGTAGAACACATCAAAGCCCGAAGCCGGCATCTGCGTGGAACCATCGAAGAGGGCCTCCAGGATCGCACCACCGGTGCCCTGCCCGCTGATGATACGCAGCTGACCAAATTTCACGGCTTTTATCAGCAGGACGACCGCGATCTACGCGACGAAAGACGTCACCAAAAACTGGAACCGCTCTACAGTTTCATGCTTCGCGCCCGCGTACCGGGCGGTGTAATTACGTCTAAACAGTGGAAAGCGATTGACGAGATTGCCCGCAACCTCACCGGCGGCGGTCTGCGACTGACCACCCGTCAGACCTTCCAGTACCACGGCATTCTAAAGCACAATGTGAAACCGCTGATCCAAGGCATCAACGAAGCCATGATTGATTCGATTGCCGCCTGCGGTGATGTAAACCGGAATGTCCTGTGTAACACCAACCCGGTGGAATCGGATCTCCATAAAGAAATTTATGAAGACGCCGTAGCCATCAGCAAACACCTGCTACCGAATACGGCCGCCTATCATGAAATCTGGTTGGATAAGGAAAAGATCGTTAACTTTGAAGAAGAAAAGGAACCGATCTATGGCGACACCTACCTGCCGCGTAAATTTAAAATCGCCGTCGCCGTACCGCCGCATAATGATGTGGATGTAAACGGCAATGACCTCAGCTATGTCGCCATCATTAAAGACGGCAAACTGCTGGGATATAATCTGCTGGCCGGCGGCGGAATGGGTAGCACGCATGGTGAAACCGACACCTATCCGCAGATTGCGAAAAGCCTCGGTTTTGTGGATAAAAAGGACATCTGCACTTTTGCAGAAGGCGTGGTCACCACTCAGCGCGATTTCGGCGACCGAACCAACCGCAAACATGCTCGTCTGAAATACACGATTGACGACATGGGCGTTGAAGAATTTAAAAAGCATGTGGAAGAGCGCACGGGTGTAAAATTTAAAAAAGCAAAACCCTTTGAATTCACCATGCACTCCGACCGCTTCGGCTGGGTGGAAAATGCCGACGGCACCTGGAATTTGACCTTATTCATCGAGCAGGGTCGTATCCTAGACCATGAAGATGGCGGACCGCAAATGCTGCAGGGTCTGCTCAAAATTGCCGATCTGCACAAAGGCGATTTCCGCATGACGGCCACGCAGAATCTGGTGGTGGCTCAGGTAGCCAAGAGCAAAAAAACCAAGGTCGAAAAACTGGCCAAAGAGCACGGTCTCTTCCGCGAAGATGCGAGCCTGCTCCGCCAGAACAGCATGGCCTGTGTGGCCCTGCCAACCTGCACGCTTGCCATGGCTGAGGCGGAACGTTATCTGCCGGACCTGATCACCAAACTCGAAGGCATTGTCGACAAATACGGTCTGTCCGATCAACCGATCGTGGTTCGTATGACTGGCTGCCCGAATGGTTGTGCCCGTCCCTTCTTGGCGGAAATTGCGTTTGTCGGAAAAGCACCGGGAAAATATAATCTCTATCTCGGCGGCGATGGCAAAGGCACCCGCCTCGTGAAGCTCTATAAAGAAAATATCGGCGAAGAGGAAATTCTCGAAACCCTCGAACCGCTCATTGAACAATACGCCCAAGAGCGTAAAAAAGGCGAAGGGTTTGGCGACTACTGTGTCAGAACCGAAATCGTTCCTCCGATCTATGACGGCCGCGATTTCCACAAGAATCCGGAAGGATTTCTTTCCAGCGGAATCTAAAGTTTAAACCACGAAGGCACGAAGAACTCGAAGACACAGGTAACTCCTTAGTGCCCTTTGAGTCTTGGTGGTTAAAAAATATGAATAATCTAAGTACATTATTTAAAGGCGTAGAACCGAAGAACTCTCTCGAAGTCCTCTCCCGGGCCATTGACCATTTCGGGGATGACATCTGCATGGCCACCAGTTTTCAGGTGGGCGGGCTGGTGCTGCTCGACATGCTCCACCAGGTGGGCAAGCCGGTGCGCGTCTTTTCCATCGATACCGGTCGCCTGCCGGAAGAAACCTACGAATGTGCCGAAGCCATTCGCCATAAATATGGCATCAACGTCGAATGGGTTTTCCCGAAGTACGAAAACGTTGAAAAGCTCGAAACTAAAAAAGGCCTCTTTTCCTTTAAAGAAAGTACCGAAAATCGACAGGAGTGCTGCGGCATTCGTAAAGTCGAACCGCTGGGTCGCGCACTGGAAGGCTATGGCGCCTGGATTACGGGCCGTCGGCAGGAACAGAGCGAAAACCGCGGGGGGCTTGAATTTATCGAAACCGATCCTGTGCACGAAGGCATGATTAAAATCAACCCCTTGATTCACTGGTCCAAAGCAGATCTCTGGTTTTATGCCGAAGAGCATAAAGTGCCGCACAATCGGCTCTACGACGAAGGATACCTCTCCATCGGATGCGCCCCCTGCACCCGCCCCTGCCGCGAAGGCGAGGACGAGCGCGCCGGACGCTGGTGGTGGGAAAGCACCGATCACAAAGAATGTGGTCTACACCTCAACTTCAAAAACGGTGGTGGTATTTAGCGATCCGACGATTGAAACGTGAGGCGTGAATAAAAATACCTTTCACGCCTTACTCGTCACGACGCACGTACCTTGCCACCTGCCACCTGCATCCTGTACCCTGCATCCATGAATCGGCTTGCGATACAGATCATAATCCTTCTACTGGGGATCAACAGCTTTGCTCTAAACACGGCAGACTTAGTTTCAGATAAAGAAGCAAAGGAAATTCTGAATCGGAAATGTATCCGGCTCGGCACTTCAGAGGTTTTGCCGGTTCCCTTCAAAACCGCCTGCACCGTCCTGCAGAATCCGGATCTCGTTAGCGCCGTCCAGGAGGAGTTTGTCCGATCGATCTCAGAAAACGGGCAGGTCGATTTCCCCGTCATTGGAAATGGTGAAAACCGCTACTACTACATCAACGAAAAAGACCATCGCACCGACATCGTTGAGCTGTACAGAAAGCAGACCGACGATCGGTTCTTCGACTACATCGTCATGGCCAGCGGAAAACGCAAGTTCGGCTACTATGACGTCATTATTCATCTTCAGATCACCGACATCGGGGACCTGGGCATCGTCTATACCGTAAACGTACATGCCTGGCCCCATAGCTGGCTCACCCGCACCTCGCACAAAATCGGCCTCACCCGCAGCTATTTCCGGGATAACATGAAACTAATCTCCTGGGTCGCCCGCGAAGTCGGCACCGGCTTATGTGAACAGGAGGAGCAGAAGCAGGCACTTACTGGCGAAACAGCGTCCCCGCCTGCTATTAAAGAAATGTAGACGAAGCATCCTGCTTCGTTGCCGTCATTTCAGCAAACTTTGGTGCACAACGAAGCAGGATGCTTCGTCTACATTATTTCAAAATCTGTTCGGCGGGTTCGTTGCCGAGTTCGATGGCATAATCAAGGGCGGTTTTCCCGTTGGCGGCAGCGATGCTTTTATCGGCTCCATGATCTAACAGTACGTTGACCATTTTCGGGCTGGCAGAAGCGGCCGCTTCAATCAGCGGGGTTCCGCCCCGACGGCTGAGAGCATCGACTTCCGCCCCCTGCTCCATCAGATATTGGGCCACGTCCACTTTATCTTTTTCAGCAGCATAATGCAGCGGCGTCCACCCTTCGTCATCTACGGCCGAAAGATCCGCCCCGCTTTCGACCAGCAGTTGGGTAATTTCCAGAAACCCTCGGTCGGCCGCAAAATGGAGCGCGGTTTTCTGCGTGCCCGTGCGTTCATCCAGCTTAGCGCCTTTAGCCACGAGCACTTCGGCGCATTGGGTTTTACCGCGCACGGTTGCAAAATGGAGCGGCGTCCAGCCCTGCTTATTTTTTTGATTCACGTCGGCTCCGAGCAGCAGATGGTTTTTTACATCGATGGGATCACCTTTAGCAATGGCATGCAAAATGGTTTGGTTTTTCGTCACGATCGGTTCGGTCGATTCGATTCCAGTCCTTGGAACCTGAAGGCCCGCCGACCAAACAATCGCATTGAGTACAAGCTTACGATAGTTCGGATCTCCCCAACTGCGATGATAATGCCCGCCCGTAAACCCGAACGCATTTTCCCCATACGTCCAGGCCAAGGTATGCACCCGTTTTTCTTCCGGTGGCCGGGCCATCAGGATGGGATTCACCTCGCCCAGTTTAATATTAAAATACCACTCATCCTTCAGTTCAAACGGCTCGACCCCGCGCGTAATCGGATGTTCCGCCAAAAACGGGTCTTTGACCGTCCAAAGCGGATTATTGGATTCCTTGTCGTGATAATACCCCCCCACGGTTTTCATCAGCGTTTCATCCAGCAGGCCAGAGGTACCATCGATGGCATAGTGTAGAAACACCAGCCCCACGCCGTCATTCGAAAGCCGCAGCAGATCAGCCTCGTGACCGATGGCCAGATGCTTGGCGTTTCCGTCGCAATAGACCACCAGCGCATCCAGATTTTCCAGCGCCTCGGCTTCAGGCCATTGTTCGGCCAGCACAGAAACCTTAAGGTTTTGACCGGAATCATGCAGCGCTTTCGCCAGCAGTTCCGCGCCCGCCGGAAATTTATGCTCGCTCGGCCCGTGACTCGCCTTGCCCGCCACAATCAAAACCTGCTTGGGCCCATCGGCCCAAACTGAAATCGCACATAAACAAAACGCGAGTATCCATTCGATCTTCATCACAGGTCCCTTCTTAAATGAAGCCATTATAGATTTAACCTCAAAACCCGCAACGCTTCTTTCCAATCCTTGGAAACCCACCTTGATTACACCCTCTATTATTTATCACAGCCTCCAGTCCAAGCTCGAAACAATCCGCGGCACATGTCGTGGTCTCTATACCTGCATATCCTCATATAAAACCATTTACCATCCCATCTGAAAGGTTGATCAAACTTCAGTGAGAAAAAATAATCCGACCCCATGACTCGCGCCTACCGCGGAAACGCCCATCAACCATGCAAAGCTTATACGCATTGCGGGTCATCCATAAAGTTGGCTACAAATAGATCACGAAAATTTACAGAGTCATATTTTCAGCCCTTTTCGGAGCCTGCTTCACCTGCCAGCAGTTGGAAACACCCAGGATGTAGTCCGTGTAAGGTTCGATTCCGTTAAACATTCGGTGTTACGGTTAATGACACATCTACGTTGATGAATAATTTTTTTGTATCGGGTTACAAGACATCCAAAATTCCCGCAAGTCATCATACGTTAATCGAGAAAATAGTTATAGTCGCGGGCCTCTTTGGATTCGATGACTTCCATGGCATCTTCCGGATTCATGGCCGCAATGAGGCGGTCACGGATGGCCCCGTCGGAGATCATGGATGAGAGACTGGAGAGGACTTTGAGGTGCATGTCCTTTTTATCCTTAGGCGTGATGATGAGCATGATCAGCTTGACGGGTTCGTCATCGGGTGCATCAAATTCCAACCCTTCGCGGCAGATGGCCATGACGCCCTGAATGGCCGGCCCTTTCTCGATGTGGCCATGCGGAATGGCAATATTCTGCCCCATGGCGGTCGACATCTCTTTTTCGCGATCCACGACCGACTGATAGACTTCCTCTTGCGTCATATGCTCCACGCGATGCGTTTTCATGAGAAACGCCACCATCTGTCGGATGGCATCCCATTTATCGAGTGCCTTGAGGTTCACGATAATAAACTCCTCGGCCAGAAATTCGACGAGACGCTGCCGATCGCGGTTGGCTTCTCCGGATTTGGCCAAGGCGGCTTTTGTTGCGAACGGCCCGATAATTTCCGCCACCGTGACACCGGCCAGAATAATAGCCCCCACGGCCTGCTTTATATCATCAGGAACAAAGGCATCGTCGCTCAACAGGACTACCAGACCGATGGCAATGCCGGATTGCGGATAGAGGGCGTAGGACATGTTCGTCCACATGCGCTTGGAACACTTGCCGACCATACCGCCAATGGCGGCGCCCAGCGTTTTCCCCAGCATGCGTGAACCGATATAGACCGTGGCCACCAGCCCGACGGCCAGCAGGGCGTCGAGGTGCAGCGATACACCGGCGAGCGTGAAGAAGATCACATACAGCGTCGGTTCCAGGGGCGTCAGCGTATTGAGCTGTTTTTCTGCCACTTCGGAGCTGTTGCCCAGATAGACCCCGAAGAACAGGCAGACCAGCAGCGGACTCAGTGTCAGATAGGCGGCCAGTCCATCCAGCAGCATGATGGCGAGCAGAATCGTCGTAAAGTCATGGAACTTCGGTTTGGAGACCAAAACTTTGGTAATCCAGCCCATGCTGAGACCCAGAATCAGCGCACCGAAGAAATGATAGCCAGAGAGGATCAGGGCATCATCGATTTTACCGGTGGTTTCACCGCTTTCAAAATAAGCCGACACAAAGGTCCGCATCATCACAAAAATCAGAATGCAAAGAATATTGTTGAGCGCCACGGCCGAGATCAGCGTTTTCACAAACGGTCCTTTGGCGCGGGATTCCCGGATCAGGGCAATCGTGGTTGCCGGGGCCGTGGATGCGGCAATACCGCCGAGCAGCAATGTGGTGGGCCAATCCATCCCGAAAAGTTTGCTGGCAACAATCACCGTGACGACGGAAAATGTG
>CAKZQV010000513.1 GCA_937141895.1 uncultured Verrucomicrobiota bacterium | reverse complement strand
GACGAAGCCGCGGGTGGCTATCTGTATCGTGATTTCAAGACGATTGATTTTACCAATCTGAACTATGGAATGACCGGCGTTTACGGTTTCAACCTGTTTGGTCGAGTACTCGACAATCAGAAGTACACGGACCGGAGTGAGCAGTTTGCAAAGCGGCTGAAGGAGTTTTTCACCGAGCCGAACAAGTTGCTATGGGGCGAGGGCAAGCCAAACAACGGCGTTAGCGATCGCGGTTTGTTGCCAGTGGATCTGGGCTACAACGTCGAAGAATCACTCAATGGGGCCGTGCTGTATGCGTTGGAAGTGAATGACACAGAACTACTCGAATTCTTGGCCGAGTCATTGGCCGGACATCTGCAGTTCATGTTGCCCGATGGAGCATGGGATAATAGTTGGGGAACCCGCTCGCAGAAGTGGAGCTATTGGGGCAGCCGGACATCGGATGGCTGTCAGCCGGGCTTCAGCATGATGGCTGGACGAAATCCAGCCTTTGGAACGGCGGCCTATAAAAATGCCGAACTTTTGACGAGGTGTACCTCCGATGGGCTGTTGCACGGTGGGCCGCACTATGTTTCGCACGGCATCAAACCCTGCATTCATCACACGTTTGCGCACGCCAAAGTCATGGCCTTTGTGCAGGACAACAAAGATAAGCTGACGATGGTTAATAAAGATACACCGTTGCCGCGTGAGACGGCGGACGGAGTAAAAGAATTTCCCGAGCTGGCCGTGTGGCTGGCGGCGAGGGGACCGTGGCGGGGGACGGTTTCGGCCTATGACTCGCAGTATAAGACCAAAAATCAAAAGCATATTCAGCAGGCGACCGGTGGTTCGCTAGCCGTGCTTCATCACGAAAAAGTGGGCACACTTTTGGCGGCCAGTATGGCCGACTATGTCATGGTGGAGCCGTTGAATATGCAGCCGCTGCCCGGTGAGGATTTTGCCTTCACGCCGCGTATTGAACTGGTGCAGGATGGGACTTGGTTTACCAATCTTTACGATCTGAAAGCAGACGTGAAAGCTTCCGATGATGGGAAGCAGATCCGCTTTGACGTTAAAGCGCGCCTTAATGATCGTGAGCACCAGCCGGTGTCGGGTGATGTTGCGGAGTATAAACTGCGCTACCTTTTGGATGACCGAAAGATCACGATCCAGGCAGCTACTGCTGACGGCTCCGTCAGTAAAAATGGGGCATCCCTTGTGGTGCCGATCATGTCGCCATCTGGAGAACAGGTGAAGCAGGTCTCCGACCAACGCATTGAAATTAAAAAGCCCGAAGGAACGGTTGTGGTTGAGTCCACGGTGCCGATGAAGATCAAACAAAGTGAAAAAGGCCGCATTTTCAATATGGTACCCGGCATGGAGTGTGTGCCGATTATTATCGAACTTCCGAAAGCCTTAGATAGGAAAGCGGAATGCACCATTTCGGTAGTGTAAGAATGGATGGAGAATAAAGATGAAAACTAGATCACGTCGGGATTTTATAAGAACTTCCAGTGCCGCTCTGACGGCAGCAACGGTTGCGGGACTGAATACCCGCGCATTTTCTGATGGGGCTAAAAAACGCCCCAACTTGATTTTTATTATGAGTGATCAGATGCGCGGCGATGCCATGGGCTGCACCGGCAGTCCGGATGCGCGTACACCCAGGCTCGATGAAATGGCCGCCAAGGGAACGCTTTTTGAGCGGGCTTTTTCGAATAATCCGGTCTGTGCGCCGTCGCGGATGTCGATGTTTTCGGGAAAATATCCGCATCAGGTGGATCGCCTGGCCAACATTAAAGGAAAGACCTCCGGCTACCTGAACTATGAAGATTCGCTGGGCGATTTCTTAAAACAGCAGGGCTATACGACGGCTTATATCGGTAAAAATCACACGTATGAAAAACCTGAAATAAAGCACTATGATTATGTCAGCTTGGTCGGGCGTGAGCCGTTCCGGGCTTATAACGCAAAAGTACCGCCGTATTGGCATTGCGACACGGGGCTTCCGAGAGAGCAGTGCCTCCCGAAAGAGAATACCGACAACGCGATCGACTTCATGTCGAAACAGGGCGGCTCGAAGCCGTTCTTTATGCACATCAGCTATTTTAATCCGCACCCGCCCTATATGGCTCCGGCCGATGTGACAAAAAACTATGATGCGGAAAAGATGACGCTGCCGGAATATATTGAGCCTTCCAAGCTCTCGCAGCGGTTGGCCGATCATCAGAAAGCCCTGCATTATGACCGGATCTCGGATGAGACCCTCAAGTCGACCAAGAAATATTATCATGCCGCGGTCGAATGGGGCGTGGACTATCAGGTCGGGCGCATTCTGGATGCCTTGAAAGCGCAGGGGCTCGATCAGAATACGATTGTGGTGTTCACGGCAGACCATGGGGACTTTATGGGTGAATACCGGATGGTGCGCAAAGCGATGTATTTGTATGACGCGCTCATGCATGTTCCCATGATCTGGTATGGGCCGGGCTCGGTGAAAGAAGGCCAGCGGGTGAGCAATCTCGCGCAGTGCTTGGATATCTTTCCGACTTTGGCCGCCTATGCCGGCGGTGAGCCCAAGGCCGCGCTAGAGGGCCGTTCCTTGAAGCCGTTCCTTGAGGGCGAATCCATAGACGAGCCGGATTATGCGGTGGTCGCCACGGCCGGCTATAGCGATCTGCCGGATAATTATTTTGATAATCCGGAGAAGCCTCTGGATGAAAGAACCAAAATACCCTTCCATTCCCGAGTGGAGTATTTGACTTGGAAGCCGGAGCAACGCACCGCCATGGCGCGTTCCAAGGATTGGAAACTCATCCTCAACGAATCGCAACCTGCGGAGCTCTATCATATGAACGGCGGAACGATTGAGCGTGAAAATGTGATTGATGATCCGGCCCATGCCGATGTGGTTAAACAGTTGACGGCTGTGATTCAGAAAAAATGGGATGCCTTTGCTTAACCCATAGAAAATTTGGGACTTCCTTGTCTCCAGTTTAAGAAAACGAGTTGGTTGTTTATGAATAAGGTTTTATTTTTCACGCTGTTGGCGATCGGCACTTGTTGTAGTGCCGAAGTTCAAATGATTGATCTGAAATGCGATTATCGTATGACACCGCTGGCGGTCGATCGGCCCGATCCCATGTTGTCGTGGCGAATTGATGGCAATCGTCAGGGGTTGGCGCAAACGGGGTATCACATTCAGGCGGCTTCATCGTGGGCAAAACTGGAAACGCCCGATTTATGGGACAGCGGCTGGGTTAAAGGAGAAGAATCCACCGGCATTGAATATGCCGGAAAACCATTTGCCTCGAAACAGCGGGTCTATTGGCGCGTCCGAATCAGGGATGATCAGGGCACCGTGTTGCCGTGGTCGGAGCCGACGTGGTTTGAAGGCGGTTTGATGAAGGGCAGCGAATGGA
>CAKZQV010000512.1 GCA_937141895.1 uncultured Verrucomicrobiota bacterium | reverse complement strand
TACAAAGCAACGGACTAATTGATCATTTCTTTTGCCATCATCACTTTCAAAGGCAAGGCGTTGGACGCGCCTTAATGGAGCATATATTATCCACAGGAAAAAGAGCCGGCCTTACTCGTTTCTATTCAGAGGTGAGTATAACGGCTAAACCATTTTATGAGCACTTTGGTTTTAATGTTGTTCAAGAGCAATTAGTGGAAATGAGAGGACAAAACATCCGAAACTTTGTCATGGAAAAACAGCTAACTTAGGGCCGAACTATACACGACAAAACCAGCTAACCTTAAACATCAACCGCTGTACTCTCATTCATAAAAAATGGTTATCTTCACGAAACTCATTAATGAAGACCCGTCCAAAAAAATGGAAAAACAATATCCAGCACGACTACATGTGCTCATAGCAAGGCATAGTGAAAAGGCTATCGTTATTAGGCGAGGCCCATCGAAGCATACTTGTGTTCTTGGCTGGGACAGAAAGAAGAATACGTTTGAGGTTTCCCAGTGGTTTAAAGGCCGCATTTACGAACGGCGTTCTGATATAGCACCTTCAGGAAAATATTGGATTTATTTTGCTATGAATGGGCATTGGAAATCAGAAGCAAAAGGTTCGTGGACTGCAATTGCCAGAACCCCATGGCTAAAGGCTATTTCTTTATTTTCTAAAGGTGATTGCTGGAATGGTGGAGGGATGTTTTTAAGCGATCATTCATATTGGTTGAATGATGGTTATGGTCATGAATCAATGCTTGACCGTGCTGAAGTTAAACGAGACAAAAATTATCCTCCTTCAAACCAATATGGAGGCGAGTGTCTTAACGTCTATTATAACCGACTCCAACGAGATGAATGGGTTATGAAGAGTGTAGAAAAATCTGAGGCCATATTTGAGAAAAACTTGCCGCAGAACTGGGTTTTAAGAAAAATTTGTCATGCTCAAATAGGAAGCCCAATTGGAAAAGGTTGTTATTGGGATGAACATGAAGTTTTAAATCATTCAGGTAAACAATTTATATTCCCAGAATGGGAATGGGCAGACTGGGCAGATGACTCAATCTATTTTGCAAAACAAGGATGCCTGTACAAATTAAATATTTCTAAAGATATCGGTAAGCCAGAATTGCTCCATAATTTCAACGAATACAAATTTAAACATAAGCAAGCACCTTACTAAAAAATGGCTGATCGTAAGATAGTGTTCATACTCAAGATGCTCGCTTACCATGACCATACGTATGCGCATCAAGATGCCCGCAAACGAGTATAAAAGTATGGAAGGAATCATCGTAGAAAGAACAACGCTGTGGGATATCTTAACCGATAGCTCCTATCTGGTGATACACCTTCCCCGATTTGCTTTGTTCCTTATGTTTGCCATTCCGCTGCTGATGTATTGCGATAAAAAAAGAAATTTCCCGACCTGCACCTTTGCCACGGCCTTCCTCATGGTGTGCACGGGCGTTTTTGGAATTGCAGGCATTTACTATTTCAAAACGGTGCACATCTATCCCGGCTATCGATTCCCTATTCCCATCGAGTATTATCTTCTCACATGGTCCATCCTCATTTTTTCGGCCAGCATGTTTTTAATGGGGCTGATGAAGGATTTTCGACGAAATACGAAACCGCTCATCCTGTGCCGGGTGCTGATTTTTCTCATCACGGCAGGGTTCAGCATGATCGCAATTTCCTCGCCGCTTAAAATAAATAAGCAACTTGATGCACGTGAAAAAGAACAACGCCAAGCCCTCCCGGCAGTGCAAACTCCATAAGGTTCAACATGGAAAATCTAATCATCTATATCCTGATCATGGCCAACAGTGTCGCCTTTGTTCAGATGACGATCGATAAACGGTTGGCCGAAAAACAGCGCCACCGGTTTTCCGAAGCGCAGTTAATTGCCCCGACATTATTCGGCGGTTTCCCCGGCGTGCTGCTCGGCATGCTCCTCTTCCGGCATAAAACCAAAAAGAGGAGCTTCCAGCTGAAGCTCCTCTTTGCCTTATTCCTCTTCCTGGGCGGCATCTATCTGCTGCGCAACAGATTCTTTTGATATCATCGCTACCAACGGTAGCGCAGGCCTAGGTCAATCAGGGTTGAGTCTGCAGCATCGCCTGCCGTGAAGGTTGCACCGCCGGTGAGGGTCCAATGGTTGGAAATCAGCCAGTCACCATAGAGCGCAAGATAGGTCAGGGAAAGTCCGTCCGATCCGTCGACCGGATCGAGCCAGCGGGCGCTGGCGGAAGGCCGGAGTGAAACCTGGCCATCCCAGAGGGGCAGATACGCGCGCAGCAGCCAGCCCAGCCCATCGGCATTCTGCGCTTCGAGGTTATAAAGCGTGGCTCCGATATTCGCGAATTTCCACTTAAATAATCCGGTTCGTGTCAAACCAACCCGCCAGCGCACAG
>CAKZQV010000511.1 GCA_937141895.1 uncultured Verrucomicrobiota bacterium | reverse complement strand
GCCTGCGCTGGAAGAGATCAAAGGATACATTATCACCAACGATCGCAAGCGGATCAGTTCGTTTGAAAGTTCGAACGAATTGCTCAATGAAATTTATGAGATTAATCTTCGCACCTACATTGCCAATACACTCGACGGCATTCTTATGGATTGCCCGCATCGTGAACGACGCGGCTGGGGTGAAGTGACCGTGGCGGCGATGTATGGCGACGCATTTCCGAATTTTGAAAGCGGCGCCTACATGGATCAGTACGTTCAGTATATGCACGACGCGCAGTTTCCCGATGGCCGGAACCGCGCGGTCATCAATGAAGAAGATCGCCCGTTTCTAATGTGGCAGGCGAACAACCCGATCACCGTATGGGAAACCTATCGCAACTTTGGCGATAAGCGGATTCTCGAGGTGAATTATGAGCCGATGCAAAAATGGATGACGTGGATTTTTGAACACTCGAATTATGAGACCGGCGGCTCACTGAAAGTCGGCAAACAGGGTAAGCGCCAATTCCCCGGATTGGGCGATTGGGCCACGCCGCATGGAAATGATTTTTCCAGCTGTAATTCGCCGGATGCAAATCATTTTAATAACTGTGTCTATGCCTACATGCTGGACATTGCCCACAAGATGGCCGTTGAACTGGGTAGGACCGACGATGCGGCTATGTATGCAGATCGGTTGAAGGTGCAGCGCGAAGCGACGCACAACGATACCTACAATCCAGAGACGGGAACGTATCAACGCGGGCTACAGGTCGATCAGGCGTTTGCCTTGATCGCCGGGGTCACGCCGAAAAATGAAAAGCAGAAGGTCTACGATAATCTGGTGGATAAGGTCCTCTACGATTTTCCGTACTACGACGTTGGCAGTTCAGGGCAGGCCCTCTACCCCCGCTACTTTATCGAACACGGCGAGCGCATGGATCTGATTTATGAACTGCTGACCGACACGCGCCACCCCAGCTACAGCTATTTTATCGAGCAGGACGAAACCACCTGGCCGGAACTGTGGTCCAGCCAAGGAGCCAGCCGAATTCACACCTGCTATACCGGAATCGGCGGCTATTTTATTATGGGGTTCGGTGGTATTCGCGTGGATCCAGAGCACTATGGGTTCCAGCGTTTTCTCATTAAACCCGCCGTTGTGGGGGATCTGACGTTTGTGAACACATCACATGAGTCGCTCTATGGGAAGATTGTGAGCAATTGGGCAAGAGACGGACAAACCGCTTCGTTCCATATTGAAGTTCCTGCAAATGCCCGCGCGAAAATATTTATTCCGGCCACTAGACCGGACGCTGTGAAAGAAGGTGAAACGCTCGCTTCGGAAGCTCCCGGCGTGGACTATATCGGAACGGAAAAGAGCGACGCGGTCGGGCAATACATCATCTATCAAGTGGGGGCCGGTATCTATGAATTCACGTCTAGTGATTTGCCGCAAGTCACCTATCCGGCACCGAAATTTAATGGAACCAACATGGCCCGCATCGCCCGCGCGACCGCTTCATCGATGACAATGAAAGAGGTGCAAAATCCAGGTCAGGAAGCATTCCGCGCGAACGATGGCGATCTCGAAACCATCTGGATGGCCGGAGAATCGAATAATCAATGGCTGGAAATTGAATGGATGCAGCCGCAGACGATGAATAAGGTCGTCATCCGCGAAAAAGGTGACGCCATCACAAAGCATAAAATTCAAATTCTCAGCGGAGATGAATGGATCGATGTGGCTAAGGGAAGCACCTGCGGAAGCCAAAAAGAATATACGTTCAAACCCGTAACCGCGCAGCGTTGTCGGTTTTTCATCGAAACGTCGAAAGTCGCTCCCGCAGTTGCTGAGTTTGAGATACACCAATCCAATTAAATATGGCACATTATTCGGTGCACTAAATTTTGGCTCAAAAACTGAGTCCGTATAATAGACCGAATGATGAAAAGGATTAAAAAATGATTAAACATATACTGGTAG
>CAKZQV010000510.1 GCA_937141895.1 uncultured Verrucomicrobiota bacterium | reverse complement strand
GGAGCTGCTGCGGATCGGCGGCGTGGACCGGATAATGCCTATTACTAAAAATCCGTATATGGGCATGCGTGGGATCAAATTCAACATTCCGCTTGATGTACGAACCCCGAGCTATTCGGACTTTGGCGATGCCGGACAGCAGGCCATGGAGGATGTGTGGGATTTTGAATTCTGGACCGCCTTGATCAATGAAATGGCGCGGTATCGATACAATTATATTTCCCTTTGGAATCTGCATCCGTTTCCCTCGTTGATGAAGGTTCCCGAATATCCGAATGTGGCGCTGGACGATGTAAAGCGTTCAACGACGGTGTGGGGAAAATCGCATGATTTAAGGGGCCAAAAATTCGATGCGCCCGAAATTCTGAAGAACACCGAAACACTAAAAAAAATGTCGATCGAAGAAAAAATCGACTTCTGGCGCAAGGTGATGCGCTACGGAAAAGAACGCAATGTTGATTTCTATTTCGTGACCTGGAATATTTTTGATTATGGAACGGCGCAACAATATGGCATCGACGACAAACGCGACAATCCGGTCTCCGTTGATTATTTCCGCAAAAGTGTGAAGCAACTTTTTTTGACCTATCCCGACCTGAAGGGGATCGGTTTGACCACGGGCGAAAATATGCCGCGTGCCTCGCAGCAGAAAAAAGAGGCGTGGGCGTTCAATACGTATGGGCTGGGGGTGCTGGATGTCGTAAAGGAGCAGCCCGGCCGAAAGATCACTTTTCTGCACCGTCAGCATCAGACGGGCGCGTTGAAGATCGCCGATCAGTTCCAACCTTTGATCGATCATCCGGATATCGAGTTTTTATTCAGTTTTAAATATGCCAAGGCGCATGTCTACAGTGCAACCACGCAACCGTATCATGAGGGGTTCGTTAAAGATATTCAGGCGCGTGGCGACCTGAAGACCATCTGGACCCTGCGTAACGACAGTGTTTACCTCTATCGCTGGGCCGCTCCCGGCTTTGTGCGCGAATTTGTTCAGAACATCCCATATGATGTCAGTCAGGGCTATTACTACGGTTCTGACGGATGGATCTGGGGGCGCGACTTTACGAGCCTCAACGAGCAGGACAAAAGCGAACTGCAGATTTCGAAACACTGGTTCCAATGGATGTTATGGGGGAGGTTGGCCTACGATCCCAAAATCGGGGATACGCGATTCGCAGAAATTGTTCAGAGTCGTTTCCCGCAGGTGGATGCGGCGAACCTGATGGCGGCCTGGGAAGCTGCGTCGATGGTGTACCCTTTAGTGACGGGATTTCATTGGGGTGTACTTGATTTTAAGTGGTATCCCGAGGGCTGTATCAGCCGACCGCAACCTGCTCAGAATGCGACCGGTTTTCATGATGTGAACCGCTTTATCACGTTGGAGGCCCATCCGAAAAGCGGCTACGTTTCTATTCCGGAATATGCGGATATCGTGCTGGCGGAAAAACCGTTCACAGGGCCGGGGCCTTTTGAAGTCGCCACGCAAATGAATGAAAACGCCGAGCGGGCATTGGCACTGATTAAAACCATGGATGCTGGCGGGAATCGCGAACTTGCCGAGACCTTGGGTGATATTGAAACGATGGCCTATCTCGGACAATATTATGCGCATAAAATCAAAGGATCCACTTCGCTTCACCTGTATCGCGAAAGTGGACAAAAGGGCTATCAAAAGGATGCGGTTGCCGAGCTGGAAGCGGCAGCGCGCTGTTGGCGAAGCTATACCGCAAGTTCTTCAAAACGCTGCGTGAATCCCATCTGGTACAACCGGGTGCCCATCGTCGACTGGACCCAAATCACGCAATGGGTGGATGAAGACATCCAAATCGCCAAAAATGACCCCGGTAAAAAAGAAGACTGATGAGTTTCATGCGAACGGTTGTTCCGGGCACAACTTAGGCATTTTCAACTGACCTGTAATCGTCACCCGATAGGCATACTTTTACCGATTGCTAATTTTTTTGCCTCTTCAGCTAAATTTGTGGGCTAGTTCTGGCTCCGGGAGTTCGC
>CAKZQV010000509.1 GCA_937141895.1 uncultured Verrucomicrobiota bacterium | reverse complement strand
CCGAGATCCCCGCGGCCATATCATGAAAAAAGGCACCCGTTTTGAAGGCCGTACGCGTCGCTTCTGTCACCGCCTGCACCACGTGAAGTGGCAACCCGTGAATTGGAAAAAATTCAACGCCACTTTCGGCATGGCCTATCAGGAGAGCCGACTCATGATCGACGATATGGTTCAGGTGCTCAACAGCTGGGCAGATGGCCCACTCGATACCGTTCGCTTTGACGGGCGGCCGGACAAAACCTTAGCCGACTGGATCGAGACGCATAACGAAATCGTGTCCCAGGCCGTGGATATTGGAAGAGGGCGCCGCGAGTTTTATGCCGCGTATTCGGAAAGCGCCGAGAAACTCGTCACCTTATGCGAAGGGCAGTCGCGGGAAATGGTTATGCTCTCAGAGCAGCGCGGCCTGACCGATTTTCTGGTCGATGAATTAGACTCGCTCGGAGCCACGCTGGAGCACCTCGCCGACGTCATCAACCGCTACGGCTCATCTACGTATTAATTTTTGGAAAAGGAACAGCGCATATGAAACACTGCTCAATACTCACCGTACTGCTTTCGCTCACGCTCGCCGCCCTGCCGGCATCGGCAGCGAAAAAGAAATCCAAAAAAGAGAAGGAAGACTCTGCGCTCAAGAAACGACTTGCTGAGGAAAAAGAAGTTAAAGCGGAATTTACCTATGGCTTTAATGAGGTCGACCAGTCGATCGTCATCGTCAGCTGCACCAGCGACCGCGGCCGTTCATCCGGCAGCGGATTCATTGCAAATATGGATGGCAAGACCTACCTATTCACCAATCAGCATGTGATTCTCGGTGCGGATAAAATCCGCTTTAAAACGGCCTCCGGCCGCACCCTAAAACCCAGAGGTGTGGAGCTCGCCGCCACGCGTGATATTGCGCGGCTCCCGCTGAAACCGATGGATAATGCGCTGACGATTTCAAGCACGCCCACCATGGATGGACCGATCGCCGTTTTCGGCAACAGCGAAGGCGGTGGAGTGGCCACGGAACTGTATGGAAAAGTCACCAGCATTGGATCGGATAAAATTGAGGTTAGTGCTGATTTTGTTTCAGGAAACAGCGGAAGCCCGATTCTTAACCTCGATCAGGAAGTCATCGGTATTGCCAGCTATGTGAAGTGGAAAACCAACAAGAAGGATAAAACCGAAATCCACCGCTTTTGCTATCGCCTGACTGATGAGCGGTGGGGAACCGTAAACTGGAAAAAATATAACGATGACTACGGCAACGAATATCGTGAAACCGAAGAACTGATCGAATCCCTTGCCGACATTATTTCCACCTGGTTTATGAAACCCTCAAACCGCATCGAGGCAGACAGCCATCCTATTCACGGCATTCGGATGTGGTCGCGCGACCATAATGCCATGGTGAATAAAATCGAAGGTATGCTCGACCAAGGCAGCTGCACGCAGGATGAGCTGGACCGTATTAACCGCAAAATTCGGAACGACCTGATCAGCAGTGCCGATGACCTGTCGAAAGTCTGCACCGACCGTGCCCGCACTCTTCGACTTTTCACTTCCAAGCAGAAAGGCATGACCGGATTTCTTAAATCAGAATTTGATGGATTTGCGGAGCGTTTGGATAAAATCGCTGGAGGTATTGATGCTTATTCCAACAACTACCTTGTGAAGTTCAATTACTTCCACTTCAAATAGGACAAATAAACTACTTAAAAAAGTTCAGACCTAATGATGAGCTGTATGCTTTCTGACGGAAAAGAGCATCGCGCCCGCCAGTCCCATAAGCGCAATCGTAGACGGCTCAGGAATGGCATACACCGCACCTGTAGCGCTCAACTCTGAAGCATCCCATTGCAAAGAGGTACCAGAAGAAATCAAATCAACGCGTTTGAATGAGCCGCTCACATTGCCACCAATCTCAAAAAGCTGTACTCGATCGCCAAATTCATGAACGGTTGCATCATCATCCATCAAAACCGTTAACACGCCTCCGAGTTGAACATCTCCAGATACGTGTAACGTCTCTCTGGCGCTCAGCTCAAGTGTACCGTCTTCAGAAATACTCAGGTCACCTTCAACAGAAATATGATCAGTGCCGGTTCCGGATAAAAGGCCGCGAACATTCATGTTTCCCAAAACGGATGATGCATTGACCCTCCGACCTTTTTCAATACTCGTCAGTCCACGGAGATGCCCTTCAACGGTGAGCGTACTGCCAATCATCAGACTCATGCGCTCCTCAGACACATCAAGATCCGATCTGACCGTAAACCTGCCCCCCTCACGAACCGCGATCCAGCTTCCGTTTTCGACTGACACGGTATCAACGCTCACTTCAGCACCGCTGCCAACTTGTAAATAGGCCGGTATCTCCCGTGGAATACCGTATTGCCCTACCTCTCCGGGGGCATCGGGCGACCAGATATTCAAATGACCTGAAATATCCAGTAATGAGCCGGACCCAGTCACTGAAATAGAGTTGCGCAGTTCAGAGTATGGGATGCCGGTCGTCGCATCTCCATACAGTCGTAGAGAGTCTGCGCGCATGACGCCGCCGTTTTTCACCAACAACTTGCAACCACGTGAGCCGCCTCCCACGTAAACCGAACCGGCATTGACCTCACCCTCAACCTCCGCCTCGGAGAAATAGCTGTTATTTCCCACAAGGAGTCCGTTTACATTGAGTGTTCCTCCGACTGAAAGTTGATTCCCGTTCTCAGCCTCACTGATGATCATATAATCGGGGTCGTTATACACATCGCCCTCAGGGATAACCAGAGCGGCAACTGCCTGAAAAGCGACAGCAAAGACGGTACAAAATAAAATGTGTAATTTAACAGCCATAGTTGACGCGGGATACCTTAGTTCCATTTCAGGGTTTTGCACCCTAAAACTGAAAAAGTTTTAGCCAGCAGTCCGATACCTAAAAGCCCAGTAGCTTCCGGAATCGGTTCATGCCTTCCATGTCACGTGAATCCAGCTTGTAGTGGATGGAATTGTCGAGATAGTCGATCCAAAATTCCTGGGATCCGCCCAGCTTATTCGCATACCCCTCGGCAATCGCTTCCATATCCAGAAACCCCGCCGCAAATGATTTATGCGCAATATCAGACACTTCGTCATAGTGTTCGAAACCCTTGCGTACCGCCCAAATGGCAAAAACGAACGGAAGCTTCGTCCATTTCAGCCAGGCCTCCGCCAGATCCATATCTCCTTCCGGTGCCGGTTCCGCACAAAGCGCGCGGTCGCCGATCACCACGGTGGCATCCGGTTTTTCCAAGGATTGGAAATCGTGCATCTCCACATCCTGCTTGAAATACTTCGTCATCAGCAGCTCTGCCAATGCGTTGGACGTGGCCGAGGCGGGATCTTTTGCTATCGTTTTAATCTGACCCATCTTTTTGTTGCACTTCAGCAGCACGCTCTGAACCGGACCATCCGCCGCAACACCAAGACCTTTGATCATTTTAAGTTCGGGGTGGGCAAAAAAATGCGCAACAGGAATCAGCGCCACGTCACATTTTCCGGAATTCAGATCGCGCACCAGACAGGCCGGATGATCATTTATCACCCTTACCCGGGCATCCACTTCAGTCAGCTTATCGACCAGCGGCGCTGAATTACTATACGGCGCACCTGCAAAAATAAATTCGTCTTTCATCACTACTTCTTACCTGAAAAAATACAAACCGTTCCCATCGTCATGGGTTTACACTGCACCTTCGAATAACCCGCCGCACTGAACATATCGGTCACGGTATCCGGCCGCGGGAAATCTTCAATCGAATCCATCAGATATTTATATGCACTGCCGCCGCCCAGAAATTTTCCAATCATGGGAACCAGCGGCGTGTACATTTTATATCCCAGTCGCACCAGGGCATTATTGGGATAGGTCGCCTCAAGAATCACCAGCATCCCCCCCGGCTTCAGGACGCGACGCATCTCCTCCAGCGCCTTCTGACGACGCTCAATATTCCGGAAACAGAATCCGGAGACAATACCGTCATAGGTATCGCTCTCCATCGGCAGGTCGAGGGCATCCGCCGGGAAAAAAGAAACGGCATCTCCGAGTTTCCGCTTCTCCGCCTTATCCTTGGCGACTTCCAGCATCTGAATCGAAGGGTCAATACCGTCGATGACCACGTTCGCCGACTGATCCACAATTTCAAAAACAAGATCACCGGTTCCGGTTCCGATATCCAAATAACGCCCGCCGCGAAACGGCTTCAGCAGTTGCACCGTTTTTTTTCGCCAACCCTGATCCATCCCCATGGAAATCGCGCGATTCGCCACATCATAGTTTTTCGCAATGCGGTCAAACATCTCCCGATTTTCTTCGGCCGAAATCAGCGTATCGCGCTCGGGAGCATTCATCGGATATCCTCCCAGGTTTTTGGTGCGGCCTGCCCGAACAGCGAAAGCACGTGGTCGCAGTAATAGCCCAGCATATCCACCATCGATACCGAATTCGGATCCTGATCCTTCGACATATAATACGGCGGCGACATCGGCATAATGGTCCCGCCCGCCTCCGCAACGCGCGCGGCATTCTGGGTATTAATCAAGGTCCACGGCGCCTCGCGAATACAGAGCACCACTTTGCGCCCTTCCTTCAGCTGGCAATGCGCCGCGCGGGTCACCAGTGAATCGGCAATGCCGGATGCCACTTTTCCGAGGGTGTTCGCGGAGCACGGCATAATCACCATTCCAATGGTTGGAACCGAGCCGGAGGCAATCGACGCACTCAGGTCGCCGTCTTTCCAGACTTCAGAAGCCATGGCTTCGAGTTCTTCAAACGGCCCGGCCTCTTCTTCATAGACATAACGACCCATACGGCTGGCCACCAGCGTCACCGGCCACTGCGACTTTTCAATCAACAGCTTCGTAGCCAGCGCTCCGGAAGCCCCTGTCATGGCAACAACGAGTTTCATTATTTATCCGACTCCTAACAGCACAACCAGCGCTCCGGCAATCCCGGCAATGGCTGAGATGGGGAAAAATCTAACGGGAATCGGTATGCTTGGCAAGTATGCCGCGCCGAATGCCGCACAGGCGACGAGCAACGCCACAAACGAAGCCGCCCCTCCAACGGTCATCCA
>CAKZQV010000508.1 GCA_937141895.1 uncultured Verrucomicrobiota bacterium | reverse complement strand
AACCATTATCAGATCGTGTGCTTGTAGAACCACAAGCCGCTGAAACTAAAACAGAGATCGCGGTCAAATTTATAGACCCATTTACCGCGGTCTATGCCGTCAAGACCGCGCGGAAAACGGATAGCCTTCGGATTTCCGCCCTCAGCGGTTTTCTGAATGACCGGCCCGCCCGGATAACCGAGCTTTAGAATGGCCGCAGCTTTATCGAGCGCCTCGCCGGAAGCATCGTCAATCGTACTGCCGATTATTTCGTACTGCCCCGGCCCTTTCATCAGGACCATACTGCTGTCGCCCCCGGAAACGAGTAGTCCAAGCATGGGGAATGCCTCTTCTTCGGCCGGCGGATTTTCAATCATAAAGACCGAGTGCAGGTGGCCTTCGTGATGGTTCACCCCGATCAACGGTTTATTCAACCGCTGCGCCAGCGTCTTGGCCGCGGAATAACCAATCAGAAGCGAGCTGGCGAGCCCCGGACCGTACGTCACGGCAATGGCGTCTATGGAATCATAGGTTTCGCCCGCGGAATCCAGCGCCTCTTCAATAATGCCCGGAAGTTTGGCCACATGATTGCGGGAAGCGATTTCAGGAACCACGCCGCCGTAGGGCCGATGCTTGGCGATCTGGGAATAAATAGCGTTGGAAAGGACATGCCGACCGTTTTCCACAACGGCGGCGGCCGTTTCATCGCAGGAGCTTTCAATACCTAGAATTTTCATAGCGGATAGTTAAACGGGGCCTGAAACATAGTTTCAAGCCCCGTTTTCAAACTTTAGCTGTTTTTCGGCTTACATGCCGAGCATGCCCTGACGCTCAGCTTCTTCATATTCCTTGATCTCTTTGTCGAGTTCTTCGAAGGCTTTCGAAGCGCGGAAGCGCTCATAGAGCTTGTTGCTGTTTTTCTTCAGGGATGCATCGATGATGTCCGGATTCAGCACCATCAACACGTAGGCGGTGGTGATACCGTCGTCGGTTTCATATTTCTGCATTTTCGGCACAGTGCCTTGCAGTTCCTGCGCGGTAATCTGTTTGGTGGCGGAGCTGAAGAATTCATTCATTTCAGAACCGGAGGCTTCGCCCACTTCTTCGATGAAGGCTTTTTCCAGGTTTTCGATTTTAACCGAAACGAGCTGCGCCAGATTCTTGCGGGCTTCAACTTTTGCTTTGGTGATTGCAAGCTGGGTATTGCGGGATTCGCCGAGACCGACAGAAGCCATGCCGCCTTTTTCCGTAATCTTGCCGACTTCTTCCTGCATGTAATCAAACATGGTTTTATCAGAGTCTGCTTTCGGGGCAGATTTACATCCGGAAAATCCGATGCACACGGTAAGAGCCAATAGGCCTAGGGCTAGTTGCTTCATAACTTGATCTCCTGTTCAGTTTTCCAATGACTGGAACACCCGTTCCACACACTCTCTTAAAGAACAAACAGTATTCAAGGATTTGAAAATGTCCGCAACTGTTTTTTGTGTGTAACTCGCCCCGTCGCTCAGCTAGTCTCAGACCTCATGAAAATCCTTTTTCTAGCCAATCGACTGCCCCACCGCAATGTCGCCGGCGGCCATCGCCTGATATATCAGCGGATGAGCCAGCTCAAAGCGCGCGGTCATTGGGTTGGGTTGGCCGCTTTTGAGGCCCATACCGACCAGGACCATATCGAAGAGCTCCGACCTGAGCTTGACGAACTGGAAACCCTTCCTCTGAAAAAGAAACATCTGGTGGTCCGCGTATTCCACGACTATATCAGCGGTTCACTCCCCGCCATTTTCTGGAAAAACTTTTCCAAACCCATGATGCGGCTCGTAGGCGATATGGTTGAACGCTCAAAATATGACGTGGTCATCGCCGAGTTCGGCGAAATGGGCATGTACATCTACCGCAATCCCTATCTCTCGGCCGTGCACAAAGTAGTGTCCTGCCACCGATGCCTTACCACCGCATTTTCAAAATATATCGAAACCCCGGGCGTTCCCCTTTCGCTCCGCATCAAAAGTGCCTCACAGGTCCGTGTCCTTGAAATCTACGAATTCGAAATGTACAGCGCGATGGACCACATCCTCACCCTGACCCCCGAAGACCGTTTCACCCTGCTCAACCATGCCCCGCAACTCCCCATCTCCGTCGTCCATCCCGGCATCGATATTGAATTCCTCAATCGCAAACTCATCACCGAACCCAAACATCCCAACATTCTGATGTGCGGGTACTTTGCCGATAAAGCAAACCATGATGCTGCGATGTGGTTCTCCGAAGAAGTATGGCCGAGCATCATTAAACAACACCCCCACTTGCAATGCTCTTTTGTTGGCGAAGGAATCCAGCCCGAACTCAAACGGCTGGCGGTCCGGAATGAAACCATTCATCTCATTGACCGCGTGGACGACCTGCGGCCCTATCGCGAGCAGGCCGCCGTCTTTATAAACCCCATGCGGCTGGGTTCCGGACTGCGAATCAAAATGCTTGAAGCCATGGCCAGCTCACTTCCTGTGGTGACCACCTCGCTCGGAGCCGCCGGCATCCCGGCCCAGAATGGGGTCAACTGCTTTATCGCCGACACCCCGGAACTTTTTGCCCAGTCCATCAACTGGCTGCTCGACGACAAAAAGCTGGCCGCGCAAATGGGCCGCGCAGCAAAAGAAGCCGTCAGTGCGCGACATAACAACCAAAAATCCGCCGACGAACTGGAAAAGATCCTGAACGAGATCGTCGCTTGTTGATTCCGCCATTTTCCAAGGACTGGAAAGATTCTTTTTTTTCCAGACATTGGAAAAAAATCCCTTATGTTGAATTCCATCTTTAAGGGGAAATCAATGTCCACGGGGTTTAAGGGAAAATTTCATCGCCAGAACATGGTCTCGCGCTTTGCGAAGGATCTTGTGCGCCGTTCCCGCTCCCACTGTGAACTGTGCGGAAAAAACGGTGTAAAACTAGAAGCCCACGAAGTTCCGCCGCTCCCCGAAGAACCGATGGTCGACGCCTGCGTCTTTATCTGCGAGGGCTGCCACCGGCAGGTCGACCATCCGAAGAACATCATGCCCACCTACTGGCGCTGCCTCAATAATGCGCTCTATTCCGAAGTCCCGGCCGTGCAGGTGCTGTCCTTCCGCCTCCTGAAACATCTGGTCGCCAAAGGCGAACACTGGGCCGAAGAATTGATGGAGCACGCCTACCTCGATCCGGAGATTGAAGAGTGGGCCAACGAAGCGGAGTAATGTCCAACCATTGGAAATCGCTTCTTTTCACTCCAGCCTCTGGGTATAGTTTGTGATTCAGTTTTAAACAGGAGTGGGGATGCAACGGGTAAGCGATAAAAAAGCGGATCAGGTCACGGTACGGCGACTGAACATGTCGGCCATCCTTAAACTGCTGCGCGAACGCGGAACCCTGGCTCGCGCAGATCTGGCCAAAGAGCTGGGCATGACCCGCAACACCGCCTCCAACATCGTGACCGACCTCTTGCAGGCCGGACTGGTGGTC
>CAKZQV010000507.1 GCA_937141895.1 uncultured Verrucomicrobiota bacterium | reverse complement strand
TGTACCTTGTTGAACTCGTTGCTCCAGTTGGGGTGGTGTTGCGCTTTCTCAGCTTCAAACGCTACCCGCGTCATGAATGCAAATGCCGAGGTAAAATCCTTGAATTGAAATTTGGCTTCTAAATGATCGTCGTGTCTGTTCCACATAATGCTATTTTTCTTTAAGATTCATTTCGTCCAGCAACCATCCGGCGCCGGCGTATTTATCTACAATGAACAGAATATAGCGAATATCTACCGAAATATTGCGACAGATCTCAGGATTAAACATCAGATCGCTCATGGTGCTTTCCCAGCTTCGGTCGAAGTTAAGACCAATCAATTCGCCATTTGCATTCAGCACCGGGCTACCGGAGTTTCCACCTGTTGTATGATTCGATGCCAGGAAGGCCACATTGAGTGTTCCACCTGATCCGTAACGGCCATAGTCTTCGGATTCGTACAAAGAGAGCAATCGCTCAGGTACGTCAAACTCACGGTCTCCCGGGATGTATTTCTGAACAACTCCATCCAGGCTCGTCGTCGGCATATATTGAAGTCCATCGCGCGGAATACAGCCCTCCACCTCTCCATAGGTCACACGGAGGGTGCTGTTCGCTTCAGACCAGTAGTTTTCATCCGGATATAGTTCCATCAGTCCTTTCATGTAGATCTGCATACCGGCATCTATTTGAGCAGTAAGCGAATCGAAGGAAGGCTTGATGTCTGTTGTGTACCCCGCCAAAAATGATGCGCTCAATTCATGGGCTGGATCCTCCTGCAATTTGAGGATTTTTTTAGCCTTGCCCGACTGAAGGATTTTCAACAATTCGGCCTGGTCTGCAAATACCGATTTGCTGAATACATAATCGGTGTATTCTTCTACGTCACCTCCGTATTTTTTGTGAAAAACATCGAGCGCTTCCGGCTGTAGATCTTTCTGAACTGCCTCCGAGTACGGACCCAGCAATGCTTCAAAAACCTTTCGGTCTGTGTTAACATCGTAGTCCTGATAGAAATTGGTTACTGACCTGATGGCTTTTTCACGCAAATCCTCAACTTTTTCTTCTGGCTCTTCCGATTCAATCGCAGCAAGCAGCGCATCCACCCGCCTGGTGAAATTCAGAATTTGCGGGCCGTAAAAGTAAAACTCAATAAACATATCGCGGGCCAATTGATAGGGCCTGACATCGAGGTGCAACTTTCTCAAAGACTCCAATGCATCCACGTATTCAGAGTTTCCCTTGGTATCAGCCAATTCCAGAAACGCTGCTTCTTTTTGTTTCTTCTTCTTTACAGCGTCGAAACGTTCCAGCCCCATATTCTGGCCAATCCACTTTTTATAGGCATTGCTAATGGACGACTGGCGGGCGGCATACTGGATACGTAATTCATCGCTACTCGCCATGGCCGCGTCGATAACTTCCAGACTCTTTTCCCGCATGGCAAT
>CAKZQV010000506.1 GCA_937141895.1 uncultured Verrucomicrobiota bacterium | reverse complement strand
CGATGGGGAGCGCTATCGGCTGATTTCCTGGTGCATCATGCCGAACCATGTGCATGTATTGATCCATCCGGTTACAGCGCTTGGAAAGATTGTGCAGTCGTGGAAGTCGTATACCGGGCGCTGGGCATTGGCCAAAAATGCCGAGCTGGGGCTCGGCGTTCCCGGGAAAGCCTTCTGGATGCGGGAATATTGGGATCGGTTTATTCGCGATGCGCGGCACTACGATGCCGTCGTGGAATATATTCATAACAACCCGGTGAAATCGGGTTTATGCAAAGCTCCCCAGGATTGGAAGTGGTCGAGTGCAAATCCCGGGAGCGCCGAGCCCCAGCTCGGCCTATACTCAAAGTAACAAAGGCAACCCATGAAAAAAAATGTTCTCATTATCGGTTTGTTAGTCATCGCCGTGGTGGCGGTGGTGCAGCTCAAGAGCCGCAAAAATGCGGCGTCCTCCGATGCGTGTCCCGACGGCATGTGTGTGCTTCCGTTTCCCTCCGAAAAAATGATGCCGGAAGGGGCCGTGGTTGAAACGGCTGTTGAAAAGTCGCTACCGAAGCTGCTGGATCTGGGGGCGGGGAAGTGCGTGCCGTGTAAAGCCATGGCCCCGATTCTGGATGAAATGAAGGAAACCTTTGCGGGGCAGCTTGACGTCGAGTTTATCGATGTCTGGGAAACGGAAGGGGTGGGCGAAAAATACGGCATTCGCATGATCCCAACGCAGATTTTTTATGATGCCGATGGGAATGAGCTGTTTCGTCACGAAGGGTTTTATGCGCGGGAGGACATGCTCGCGAAGTGGCAGGAACTGGGTTACGAATTAAAATAAAAAGGAACGACAGAATACACTGAATGGGAAATGTTTTCCGTGTCTTCGGTGTATTCCGTGGTTAATAAAAATGGGTGAGTTATTTTTAGTTTTAACGAATGCAGTGGAGGGAACGCCGGCGATTGCGCTGGGCGCGGCGCTGGTGTGGGGCATTCTCAGTATACTGTTAAGTCCGTGCCATCTGGCGAGCATTCCGCTGATTGTCGGATTCATTGATGATCAGGGCAAAACCTCGACTGCGCGGGCATTGGGCATCTCGACGCTGTTTTCTGTGGGCATTCTCGTTACGATTGCGGTTATCGGGGCGGTCACGGCCGCTGCGGGCCGGATGATGGGCGATCTCGGGGCTTACGCGAACTATTTCGTGGCACTGATCTTTTTCTATGTCGGACTCGGCTTGCTGGGCGTGGTGCCGCTGAGCTGGAACCGGCCGGAGCAGGTCGGCAAAAAACGCAAGGGCCTATTTGCCGCTTTTATGCTCGGTCTGATTTTTGGGATTGCGCTCGGACCGTGCTCGTTTGCCTATATGGCGCCGCTGCTGGGCATTACCTTTAAGCTGGGGGCCACCCAGCCGATCTATGCCGGAAGTCTGCTGCTAATGTACGGCATTGGGCATTGCGGTGTCATTGCGCTGGCGGGGATGTCCACCGGCTGGGTTCAGAAATATAAAGATTGGAATCAGGAATCGCGCGGTGCTTTCAAGCTCAAAAAAGTCTGCGGTGTGCTCGTCCTTCTCGGCGGGCTATATCTGATCTATACCGCGCCATGAGCAGGTTGTGGAAAAGCGGGTTTTTAATCGGCGATGAAAAATGGAGCGGCCATGATGGCTGCTCCCGCGAGCAGGCTCAGCCACAGGTTATGGATAAAATAGGGGTAGATGCAAAGCGCAATCCCCGCAATTAATGCGGAAGCCTTCATCTGCTTGCGTCCGTAGACGATGTAGCCCATGCCGATGGCGCTGGCGAGGACCGAGATCAAGAGGGTGGATTCCATGTTCATACGGGGTTTCTCCTTCGTTGGGCGTGATTGCGCTTCTTAACGTGGATGAATGATGCGCCCATGTTGCCGTCGTTTCCAGATCGAATTCCTTGCAAAGGGATTTCCGCCCGCCGCGCACCAAAGTTACGTTATCCTAGATCCAGAGGTATGCAATTCGATTCAGCTCTCCTGAACAAACTCCTAACATGATTTTAATTTGACAATTAGCTAAATGACTAACTATAAAGATGCCCATGGAAACGACATTGGAAATTTTAAAGGCGCTTTCGGATAAAAACCGGACCCGAGTGATCGCGGCTCTGTGGCGGTTTGACGAGCTTTGTGCCTGCCAGATCACGGAATTGTTGCAGGTGAAGGGGGCAACCGTTTCGCGTCATATGGCCATTCTGCAGAAAGCGGGTTTGGTGGAAAGTCGGAAGGAAGGCCGTTGGGTGTATTACAAACTCCGTAAACCGGCAGGATCTGAACCGCTGTTCCAATGGTTGGAACAATCGCTCGCCGGAGCGGACGAATTAGTGACGGATTTCCAATCCCTGAAAAAAATCGTAGGCATCACCCGCGAAGATTTATGCCGCATGCAGCGCGGCGAAGACTGCTGCCCAAAGTGAGCATTAAGCAAAATGATTAGGAGCAGAATAATTATTCCATTCGGCAGGAAATCATTTTGCTCCTAATCATTTTGTCTGAATAAACAACTTTAGAACGATAAATGGAGAAAGACATGAAGAAGGTATTGATCAACGGTTTTGGTAGAATGGGGCGTCTCTTTTTTAGAGCGGCTTTCGGGAATGATGAATTTGAAATTGTGGCCATCAATGAGCTGAAAGGGGATGCCGTGGCCGCGGCCCATTTGCTCGAGTTTGATTCGGTCCACGGGAAGTGGGGTACGGGCGAGATTTCGGCAGTTGGAGATACGATCACAGTCAGCGGACGGGATATTCGGTTCAGTAACGCTTCCACGCCGGCGGATATCGACGTCAGCGGTATTGATATTGTGGTGGAGTGTTCCGGAAAGTTTAAGGATGAGGCGTCGCTTCAGCCGTACTACGACCATGGCGTACCGAAAGTACTCGTGTCGGCTCCGGTTAAAGGGCGCGCGCTGAATGTAGTCTATGGGGTGAATGACGATCAGTACGATCCGGCCGTTCATGATCTGGTCACCGCTGCTTCCTGCACCACCAACTGCCTGGCCCCGGTGGTGAAAGTGATTAAAGAGAAGCTCGGGATTGGGCACGGTTTGATTACCACCATTCACGACATCACGAACACGCAGACGATTATCGA
>CAKZQV010000505.1 GCA_937141895.1 uncultured Verrucomicrobiota bacterium | reverse complement strand
TTGAAACTAATTTTGGTCGCTTCTTCCACGCTGCGTCTTATCGTCACGAAAGACGCATCTCCAAGTTCAATTTCAAGAAAAAAAATGAAATCACCAAAAATCTCAAAGTGTTTAAAGAGAAAAAATTTGGCATTTCGTTTAGCCAGAAAGCCGAAGTCGAGTAATCGCCCCAGCGTGGTCTTACCAAGGTTGTGGGTGTCTTTATTTCGGTTCTCCGGTAGACGGATTTCCGCCATGACGACATTCAATCCTTGGATAAACTCAACAGGCTCGAACAAATCCGATTTGTTTGAATAGAATCTAGACAGTTTCATTTGGGCCCACATACTCCAAGGCATCCGTCTTGGGATGATAGTCGATTAATCCCATAAGATAGAGAAAGTTCAACGCTGGTAAAAACAGCACATCGCCGCCCACCACGACTTTTTTCGCATATTTGCGCAAATCGTCGTATTCGTCCACCCGGCGTGCCTTAAGCCGGGTCAACAGCAACATCGACACATTCATGACGGTGCGATCAGGATGAGAGTGTTTCGTCGGCCGTATCATCGACCACCTCCCCAATATCGCAATTCCAATACATGTAAAACAGCACCGCGCGAGTTAAACGCTTATGCGCGCGTTGCCGTAAAACGGGATCACGCTTGAAAAGTAAGTCAACCAAGTATTCCAGCACTTCGTCGAAGGTCTGGTAGTCCTTTCGCTTTGAAATATACCGTACCCATGCACAAATGACACATTCAATTTTGGTTTGCCTTGAATTCTATGAGAGAATATAATCTCAAAACTCGCCACCCTTAAAAATCGGTGTTGCACGTTCATTGGCACAATTGGCCGCGCCCTGTCTGGAGGAAAAAGATGCGAAGATTCGAATTCACGGAAAAGCAGCGGCAAGCCATCCAATACGAACGATACAGGCATCCCGATCCAAACGTGCAAAGGAGGATGGAGATTCTTGCGCTGAAGATGCATGGTGAAACCCATCAAAGAATAGCTGTGTTGGCAGGGGTCTCGCGAAGCACTGTCCAGCGCGTTCTCGACCTGTTCTGGCAAGGCGGCCTGGAAAAAGTCCGGCAATTCCAATGGCACATTCCGACGAGCGCCCTGGCAGGCAATGCTGAGACGCTGGCGGAAGAATTTCGTCGGAGCCCTCCGCACACGGTCGCCGAAGCCCGCCGGCGAATCGAAGAGTTGACGGGAATCAGACGCGGCCGCGAGCAGGTGCGGCTTTTCCTCAAGGACCATCTGGGATTGAGTTGGCGAAAAACCGCCGCCATCCCCATCCCTCCGAAACAGACGTTGCCGGAACATGCCGCCAGACAGGCGGATTTTTTAAAATAAGGATCTTGAACCGCGTTTGGCCGAAGCTCGCGCAGGAAAGCGATCTGTATTTTTTGTCGACGCGGTCCATTTTGTCATGGGATCTTTCCTGGGCTGGGTTTGGAGCGCGAGCCGGCTGTTCGTTCGCTCGGCGCCCGGACGTCAGCGTTTCAATGTGCTGGGCGCATTGAACGCGGTCAGCCTGGAACTGGTTCGAATCGCCAATGACCAGTACATCAAAGCGGAAACAGTCTGCGAACTGCTGGAAAAGATTTCGGCCCTTGGTCTCTCCACACCAGTCACTCTGGTGATGGACAACGCGCGTTATCAGCGTTGCAAGTTAGTGCAAAACTTGGCTTCTTCTCTGGGAATCGAACTTCTTTTCCTGCCGTCCTACTCGCCGAATCTTAACCTGATTGAGCGGTTATGGAAATTTGTCAAAAAGAAAGCGTTGAACTCTCGCCGGCACAATGACTTCAAGGAATTCCAGCTGTCAATTAACGATTGTCTTGATCGCACAGCCACTGAATATCACGATGAACTCAAAGGCTTGTTGAATCACAAATTTCAAACCTTTGAAAATGTCTCAATTTTGACCGGGTAAAGTATAATACCGGTGCCAGTTGTAATGCAATCCGGTTTCCACGTCGTAGTACTGGCCGGGGAAGCGGAGGTTGTTGGTAATTTCATCCTGGTAAACCCGCGCCTCGCCGAACGGCGCGTAGGCCGCCGCCCACACCACGCTCCCGGCCGCGTCCACCATCTTCTGCGGCGTTCCGAGATGGTCGTTGACGAACCAGTACCAGCCCGCCGATCCGCCGTAGGTCTTCATGGCCACCGGCTCGCCGTTCAGGTAGACGTAGTCTTTTCTCGGATTCCCGTTCCCGTCGGTTTCGGAGATCAGCAGGCCGTTCAGGTCGTAGTGGAAGTGGGTCGTCACCCCGTTCACGATCTTCATCACCCGGCGCTCGAAGGCGTCGTAGGCGTATTCGGCGACGGTCAGGCC
>CAKZQV010000504.1 GCA_937141895.1 uncultured Verrucomicrobiota bacterium | reverse complement strand
CTTTTTTTCCTTTTTTCTTCGGCAGTTCGTCACCGGTCAATTTGCCATCGCTATTTTTATCGAGCTTGTCAAATTTGGTTTCTGCTGCCGCCGGGTCGAAGGCCTCACCCTTTTTCTCGGCCATGACTTTCTGCTTGGCTACAAACTGTTCTTTGGTGATTTCAGCATGTTTGCCTTCACCCTTTTTTCCTTTTTTCTTCGGCAGTTCGTCACCGGTCAGTTTGCCATCGCTATTTTTATCCAGTTTGTCAAATTTTGCCTCCGTTGCCGCCGGGTCGAATTCCGTTCCTTTTTTCTCAGCCATGGCTTTCTGTCTGGCAACAAATTGAGCCTTGGTGACTTCAGCATGTTTGCCTTCACCCTTCTTTTTACCTTCGCCTTCTCCGGCCTGAACACCGAATGCAACTGTTGCGATAAGCGCTAATATGAACCATTTATTCATTCTATTTCTCCTAGTTGGAGTTGTTTTTACCCACCCACAAGCCTCTCACTATTGAAGCACTGTTCACGGGCAATACTGCACCTTGCGTTGTACGGCTATAGAACGTAATTAAGCAATAAATATTTTATCGGGTAGGGATAAAATATTTCATCGCCTCGGGCAGGTGTTCGCGGATTTCACGTACGCGCGTTTCGTCTGCGGGATGAGTGCTTAGAAATTCCGGCGGTTTTTGGCCGCCTGCCGCGCCCATGCGCTGCCAGAAACCAACCGCCGCTTCCGGGTTATAGCCCGCCATGGCCATGAAAATCAGGCCCATCTGATCGGCTTCACTTTCATGCAAGCGCGAATACGGCAGAATACCGCCCACCTGAACGCCGATACCATACGCGGTCATGATCGCGTCCTGATACTCGCTGTCTTTCGCCATCCACGCCGTCAGCAGACCCCCGCCTGCGGCGGCCATCTGATGGCTCACCCGCTCGTTGCTGTGTCGGGCAATGGCGTGGGCAATCTCATGACCCATCACCACCGCCACACCGGTTTCATCCTGCGTGTACGGCAGGATGCCGGTGTAGAACGCCACTTTACCGCCGGGCATACACCAGGCATTCGGCACATCCTCTTCGATCAGATGAAACTCCCAGTTGAAGCCGGCAATGACATCCGCTCGGCCCCGCTCTTTGAAATACAGATCCACCGCAGCCGAAATTCGTTCGCCTACTCGCTGAATCATTGCGGCCTGCGCGTGGTTATCGGACAGCGGCCCTTTTTCAATCACTTCATTATACGCCGCGGCACTTTCAGGAATCAGCTGCGCATCGGAAACCAGACTCAGCTGTTTGCGCCCCGTGACCGGAACCGTGGAACACCCGGAAACCAAAAGAAGAAGCGCCAATGCGCCGAATGTCATATCAATTATTTTCATGAATCACCCTTGTTTTATGAAGAAGGCAAAACATAAACTTTTGATGTGTATAAATTCAATTCCATCCTGCTGTTTATAGAGATCCTGTGCACAGGCTATGTCCATACCAGCCATGCCCAGTATGTGATGCGAAGGCGATAAGACGGTCCGCTTCATGTTCGACAGCGGGATCGGTCGCCTCGATTTCGTGGTGTCGGAAGAAGGGTTTTCACTCGTCGCTATATTCGGACAGTCATTTTAAATAAAAGGGAAACAATGAATAAAATCACATTTGCCATCATGCTGACGCTCCTCTCTACAGTCGGATTCACCATGGCAGCACCGGAATATGACTCCATGTCAGACGTAACGAATGCGTTCGAGCATATTCACCTTTGCGGATGGGGGTTCTTCAAAGGACGTGTCGTGGTGGGAAAACTCGAGAAACCTAAAGATGCACGGATCGCCGCGCGAATGCCCTTCCATGATGATGGTAGCTACTGCACCGCACTCTATTCCGGACGCAAAATCATGTTCTATGCCCATGGTTACGATCCCATCCATGTGGTGTCCACCAACCTTGTCGATCCCGGCGTTATCGATGCCGGCGTGAGTATCTTTAATAAATCAAAGCCCGAAAACCTCCGAACATTGGAAACCCGTATAAACGTGGACAAACCGGAAATCCTTTCCACACCCATCAAGGCCGCGTTATCGATCAACAACTATGACTATCTTT
>CAKZQV010000503.1 GCA_937141895.1 uncultured Verrucomicrobiota bacterium | reverse complement strand
GCTGGTGGATGAAGTGATGTATCCGGGCGAAACGCTTGACGACAAAGCGCGTCAATATGGCGTTTCCAAAGCCGAAATTATGCGGGTTAACGGTATAACCGATGAATCCCAGGTTCGTGAAGGACAGACCATTCGTATTCCGGTTGCGGAGTAATCCGGTTGGCGGGGATCAATGCGTAGAACGATTTCGCTGTTTATCGCCATTGTATTGATCCTCGTAACCCTCGGTGTCCTCATTCTGGCCAGCGCCAGTTCCGCTAAATATGATGATGCCTCCTATTTTGTAAAGCGCCAGCTCATGTGGCTGGCGCTTGCTTTTTGTGCGGCGGCGGTCACGGCGCGGCTTGATTATTCCCTCTACAAAAAACTGGCTGTTCCCCTTGCGTCAGTGTCGGTGCTGCTCCTGCTCCTGGTTCGTATTCCAGGCATTGGAACCATGATCAACGGCAGCTGGCGTTGGTTGCGGATCGGGCCGATTACCGTCCAGCCTTCGGAAATTGCTAAGGTCGGAGTTATCATTCTTTTTGCCTGGTGGATTGCGCGAAATCAGCGCCGGATTGATGAACTGAAAAGGGGTATTATCATTCCCTTTTCCATGCTTGCAGTCTTTGCCTTTTTGTTGGTGATTGAACCGGATTTTGGAACCACCTTGCTCGTTTCATCGGTGGCGGTCAGTATGATGTTCCTCGGGGGCGTCAGTGTGGCACCCCTGATCATTACAGGCTTGGTGGGCCTGCTTGGTGTGGTCATACTGATTTTTCGCACGCCTGAGCGTATGGGCCGGATTCTGGCATTTCTTGATCCGCAGAAATATGAGCAGGAGGAGGCGTGGCAGTTGATCAACTCGTTGCGTGCCTTTGCGGGTGGCGAGGTGGGGGGTGTAGGCTTTGGCAACAGCATGCAGAAATATCACTACCTGCCGGAAGCGCATACGGATTTTATTTTTCCGATCATTGGAGAAGAGCTCGGCCTGATTGCTTCGCTGATTGTGGTGGTGATGTATCTGCTGCTTTTTGTTTTCGGCCTCCGGATTGCTCTTAATGCAAAAGATGACTTCGGACGTTTACTGGCCTATGGGATTACCCTGATGGTGACCATTCAGGCGCTGATTAATTTTGCCGTGGTAACAGGGTGTGTGCCAACCAAAGGTCTGGCTCTCCCCTTCATCAGTTATGGCGGATCCAGTTTGGTGATTTGCAGTGGCATGATCGGCATTCTGATTAATGTGGCCCACACCGGCATGAAGTCGCCGAAGAAGTCATCCGGAAATCCATTCAAAGACCGGGCACGAAAGGTTTAATTTATGAACGATCAATATGAGCTGCTCGACAGCGGCAATGGAAAAAAGCTGGAGCGTTATGGCGACATCATTATGGAACGCCCGTGCGCCCAGGCGGTATGGGAACCGCAGTTTTCCAATCTCTGGAAGAATGCCACGGCGCGTTTTGACCGCGTGGGCGGATTGAACTGGGAGGGACGATCTAATGTTTCCAAACCCTGGAATGTCGACATTGCCGGCGTGACGATGAAACTGTCCGCCACCGACTTCGGGCACATCGGTGTATTTCCGGAAACGCGCGCCTTGTGGAAATGGATTAGAGAAACGCTTTCGGATCAGAAAAAGAAAAAAGGCCGCGACCTCAAATTCCTTAATCTGTTTGCTTATTCCGGTGGCGCCACACTCGCGGCCGCGCAGTCGGGGGCGCAGTGCTGTCATCTTGATGCTTCCAAGGGCATGGTCGATTGGGCGCGCGAAAACGCGGTGTTGAATCAACTGCAGGATGCGCCGGTTCGTTGGATCGTCGATGACGTGATCAAATTCCTGCGTCGTGAGGTGAAGCGCGGTAATCGCTATGACGGGATCCTGTTGGATCCACCATCATTCGGTCGCGGTAAAAAGGGTGAGCTCTATAAGATTGAAGATCAGCTGATGACCACACTCGATCTGGTGGATCAGGTGCTTGCTGAAGATCCGGCTTTTGTGATCCTGACTTCGCATACGCCCGGATTTTCGCCGATCGTGCTGCGCAACCTCCTCGCGCAGTATCATGATTCCGGCACGTTTGAATTTGGGGAAATGCTTTT
>CAKZQV010000502.1 GCA_937141895.1 uncultured Verrucomicrobiota bacterium | reverse complement strand
GCGTCTCGCGAAAAGCTGAACGTTGAGCGGCTTTGCCTGCGGCGGCGATACCTGAATATTTATCAGGGCGACACGCGGATGTGGACGAGTAAAGCCCGGGTGAGCTATCGCGGCGAAGAGGTCTGGAGCCGAATTGTCTATTCGTCGCTGGCGCCGGATTTCGATAATGCCAAACAATTATTGGGCAAAGCGCGTGAGCCCCTGCAGCGGGGCTCGATCCTCAAAACCTTCGATACACTGAGACAGCGGGTGGATATATCATGATGGAAAAAATACAGATCTGGTTATCCTCCCATACAGAGGCCATTATTTACTGCATCCTTCTGATTGTGGTCGGGTTTCCGCTGATTCGTCTACTGGGATACATGATTCGCAAAGGCCTGAGAAAGAAGGTGAGCGAGCAGGCGATCATGCTGTTCAGCAAAGGTGTCGTGTATATCGGAACGGCCGTGATCATTCTCATGGTGCTGCAGCAGGCGGGGTTCAAGTTGGGCACGTTACTGGGGGCCGCCGGAATTGCCGGAGTTGCGATCGGTTTCGCTTCGCAAACCAGTCTGTCCAACCTGATCAGCGGCCTGTTCCTGATCTGGGAACGCCCGTTTTCCGTAGGGGATGTATTGCATGTCAGCAGCGACCACGGGATTGTGCATTCCATCGACCTGCTCTCCGTACAGCTGCGCACCTTTAATAATCAGCTGATCCGAATTCCCAATGAAGTATTGATTAAATCTTCATTCACCAATGTCACGCGCTTTCCCATCCGTCGTATGGATATTCCGATTGGGGTGGCCTATAAAGAGGACATAACCAAGGTGATGGATATTCTTCGGGAAGTAGCGGAGCATAACCCGCTTTGTCTGGATGAGCCCCCTCCGGTGATTGTGTTCAAAGGCTTCGGGGATTCGGCACTCGAGTTTTTGTTTGGTCCCTGGTTTTCAAAAACCGATTATATTGCGCTGCGCAACAGCTTGATGACTGAAATTAAAGAGCGGTTTGATGCCGAGGGCATCGAAATTCCATTCCCGCATCGTACGCTTTATGCCGGCGAAGCCACCAAGCCGTTCCCGGTGCATGTGGTTCCAGCGCCTGGAACTGAAGCTACAGGAGGTCATCATGAATAAACTGTTTCAAGTTGCGGACAAACAGGTGAGTACGTTGCTGTCTGTTTCGGGCAAACAGCTGAAACGGCTGTTTATTACGGTTTCGGAAAAACAGGGCCAGCCGCCCGGCACCATGGTCTACACGGGAGAGCAGAAGGCAGAGCCACTACGCATATCCGTCATCGATTATGATGCCGCAAGCCTTTCCGAAGAGATGGATGCGGCCGCGGATTCATGCGTTGCGCTTAAGGATACCGGCAGCGTTTCATGGATCAATGTAACCGGCTTGAACGATACGGACGCCATCAGTCAGATTGGTTCAGCATTCGGCATTCATCCTCTGGTACTTGAAGATATTCTGCACACGACGCAGCGCCCCAAACTTGAAGATATGGGCGACTACCTTTTTCTCGTCGTGCGTATGCTGTATGTCGAACCGGATACCGGCGGAATTCACTCGGAACAAATGAGTTTTATTTTAACGGAAAAATGCCTGATTTCCTTCCAGGAGCGGGCCGGCGATGTTTTTGATGGGGTGCGCGACCGTATCCGGAAGGGGCATGGCCGGATCCGGAAGATGAGTTCTGATTATCTGCTCTATGTCCTGATGGATGCCATTGTAGACAACTATTTTATGATCCTGGAAAAAACTGGAGAAAATATTGAGGAGATTGAACAGCGGCTCATGGAAGATCCGAACAGTATGCTGTTGAATGAGCTCTATGCCCAAAAGCGCGAGTTGCTTTACATTCGTAAAGCCATCTGGCCGCTGCGTGAAGCGATCGGCGGACTGGAGCGCGGCGAAAGCAAATTGCTGACCGATAAAATCAGCGCCTACCTGCGCGATCTTTATGATCATACGATTCAGGTTATTGATACGGTAGAGACGTTCCGTGATATGCTCAGCGGGGTGCAGGATTTATATCTTTCCAGCATGGGGCAGAAAACCAACCAAGTCATGCAGGTGCTGACCATTATTGCCACCATCTTTATTCCGCTCACCTTTGTGGCCGGAATTTACGGCATGAATTTTGAAAACATGCCGGAGCTGGGCTGGAAGTACAGTTATCCGTTGGTTTGGGCAATTATGATTCTCATCACCATCGGCATGCTGTTTTATTTCCGGCGGAAAAAATGGTTTTAGTCTGAACCCTAAGGGAAATGAACATGGATAGCGGAACACAGGATATTGTCGAACTTCGTCACCTTGAGATCGAAGACTATGTCGATTTAAGACATTCAATGGATAAGGCCTACAAGGAAACCGGCCTCGGCTCGTGGAAAGAGGAGGATATCCGCCGGCTACTCCGGATATTTCCCGAAGGTCAGCTCTGCATCACACTCAACGATAAAGTCGTGGCCTGTGCGTTGTCTCTGATCATTGAGTACGACCGGTTTGGCGATAACCATACCTATACCCAGATTCATGGAAATGATTCGTTTGATACACACGATCCCAACGGGGATGTACTCTATGGAATTGATGTGTTTGTTCATCCCGAATACCGGGGCATGCGTTTGGGTCGGCGTCTTTATGAAGGACGTAAAGAACTGTGTGAAAACCTGAACCTCCGTGCGATCATGGCCGGGGGACGCATTCCCAATTATAAAAACTATGCACACGAAATGACGCCGCGTGTGTACATCGAGAAAGTGCAGGGTAAAGAGATTCACGACCCGACGCTCAGCTTCCAGCTCTCGAACGGATTTCACGTACGGAAGGTGCTCAAAAATTATCTCGAAGGCGACGTGGAAAGCCACGAATTTGCCACCTTGCTGGAATGGAATAATATCTACTATCAGGCCGATCCCAAAATTTTGAATATGGAGCGGACGGAAGTTCGCGTGGGTTTAGTTCAATGGCAGATGCGTCCGTTCAAGAGTGTGGAAAAACTGATGGAGCAGGCGGAATATTTCATCGATGCGGTTTCGGACTATAAAGCCGACTTTGTACTCTTTCCCGAATTTTTCAACGCGCCGCTCATGTCGCCGCATAACCACCTGCCGGAAGCCAAGGCCATACGCGCACTGGCGCAGTTTACGGATCCGATTCGCGAACGGTTTCAGGAACTCGCCGTGGCCTATAATGTAAACATCATCACGGGCAGCATGCCGGAAGTGGTGGACGATGGCCGCCTGCTGAATGTTTCGTATCTCTGCCGCCGTGACGGTTCATATGATAGCTTTCACAAGATTCATCCCACGCCCTCCGAAGTCGAAGCCTGGGGCATGTCGGGCGGTGATCGCATTGAAGCGTTCGATACCGACTGCGGAAAAATTGGCATTTTAGTTTGTTACGATGTCGAGTTTCCGGAGGTATGCCGTATTCTGGCCGATCAGGGCATGAATATTCTGTTTGTCCCATTTTTAACCGATACCCAGAATGGCTATATGAGGGTGCGTCACTGTGCCCAGGCGCGGGCCATCGAAAACGAATGCTATGTCGTCATCGCGGGTGCAGTCGGCAATCTGCCAAACGTGAACAACATGGATATTCAGTATGCGCAGTCGGCCATTTTTACCCCGTCCGCTTTTTCGTTC
>CAKZQV010000501.1 GCA_937141895.1 uncultured Verrucomicrobiota bacterium | reverse complement strand
CCACGTAACTGCACGCGAGGTCGCTGGATCGCCGAAGAATGTCAGAAAAATCCGGTCCGGATCCGGGCTCGGAATTTCCCAGTGGCGCATCTGATGATTTTCATGGGCCATCGTGGATAAGCTGATGATCGAGATTAAAGCGAAGACTCTTTTCAACATGGCAGAACCTCTCAATGAATTTCAGGAGTATACCGATGGAAACATTTGCAGCGTATGAGCGGAAGAGCTAAATCACTCCTTCGCGGCATAGTTCGCGAAAGATGCGCTCAACCTCGGCATGGGCGGCTTCGATAAACTCTTCAAAATCTGCGGTACTCTGACCGGTCGGATCGGGAATATCGCGAATATCTTTGGGGTCGTCATGCCA
This sequence comes from uncultured Verrucomicrobiota bacterium, assembly GCA_937141895.1. Lineage (GTDB taxonomy): Bacteria > Verrucomicrobiota > Kiritimatiellia > Kiritimatiellales > Pontiellaceae > Pontiella. The sequence continues at coordinate 1,479 of CAKZQV010000501.1, read as the reverse complement.
GAGATATTCCATCATCCGGAAAATTTTATCCGCTGCCTTTGGAAATCGCTCTAGGAGTTCATCCTTCTGCCATTGTTCCATAACGAGGATCACATCTGCATTTTTTATCAATTTGTTGGAAAACGGATCGGAGCGATGGTTTCCAAGGCTGAACCCATGAATTCGCGCAACATGCTTCACCACCGAGTTCGCCGAACTGCCGCGTCGCGCCCGTACTCCGGCCGACTTGATCGCCACCTTTTTGCGGGCATACGGATAGTGCTCCTTCAAATACTGCGTCATGTAGCCGTGCAGGTAGGCGCTTCGAGTGATGTTCGCTTTGCAGGCCACCACAATCGTGAATTTCTTATCAAATAGTCCCATGGGAAGAACATAGATTGATCAGGGTAAAGGTGCAATCCGTGTTTTCATGTGTTAGAGAATAATTGGATCATATTTCATACATCATAATGTATGAAATTAGTTGAATTGCATTTAAATAAGCATTATTCACATTTTCATACATTATGATGTATGAAAAATATGGAGGAAAAAATGGATGCTTTACACCCTACGCTTTGGCGTACTTGCCGTGTTCTGGCCAATGAAAAGCGGCTGCAGCTGCTGTGGAAGTTGTTTCAGTCGGGAGAATCCAGTGTCACCAGCTTGGGTGATGCGGTTGGATTGACGGAGCCCGGCGCCAGTGCATATCTGCGGGCGCTGAATGCCCGGGGACTTATACTGCCACGCCGGCAAAAAACGTTTGTTTACTATCGGGTGGAATCTAACCCGGAAGTGGCCGGAGCTCTGGAATTATTAGAGGGGTTGAAGGGCGCCTATGATGCCTTTATGCCGCTGGGTCACGTGTTGAAACAGTTGACCGCGTTTACCCACGAGCGGCGCATCGTGATCGTTCGGGCCTTGGCTGAAAGCAGTATGGAGGAGTCGGCGCTTTCGATCAAAGCCGGCATTTCACCTCAGGCGCTTTATCGGCATGTAAGAAAGTTGCGGGAGCGGGGCTATGTGGAGCGGGCCGATCAGAAAATTTTTCTGACGGAGCAGGAAAATCCGCTGGGCAAGGTTCTGTTGTCGCTGGCGCTCAGTTCATAAATTTATAGGTGGTTAATAGAGCAGACTCTTGTATTCTGCGGCCTGATTTATGAAAGTAACGTTTAAAGTTCTTGGGCTGATGTTTGGACTGGGGGCGGTGATTTTGATCATCTTCCACATCGTCATGTTATTCGGATTAACCAAAGCCATGCGCGAAGTTGTACTTCCGCGAATCAAAGCTGAGACGGGGATCGATGCCCGGGTCGGGAAGCTTTCCATTAATGTACCCAAGGGCATGCTCTATCTCGATGACGTGGAAATGCGAAACCCCGAAGGCTTCCTGCTCGAAAATATGGCCTCCGTCGACCGGATTAATCTGAAGGTCAATCTAAAGTCCATGCTCCTGCAGAAACCGCTGATTGTGCATAATGTCGAGGTGGAAAACGCGCT
>CAKZQV010000500.1 GCA_937141895.1 uncultured Verrucomicrobiota bacterium | reverse complement strand
ATTGTTTGCCATGGAGCGCAGGACGTTCAGCAATGTGGAACGCCCGCCGAGGCTTCGACCTTTTTGAAAGAGCGGTTGAAGGCTGGCGACCGGGTGCTGCTGAAAGCCTCCCGGGGCGAGCAGTTGGAACATGTGATGGGGCCTTTCGTTAAAAAGGCTCAATGATGAATAGAACGGTAGGCCGGAGTGCTTTTACCCATTTAAAGGAAAACTGTAATGCTGTACTACCTGTCCATGTTGGAGGAGATATTCTCAGAGCTTCGCCTCTTTCAATATATTACTTTCCGGACCCTCGGGGCCGCCTCCACTGCATTTATCGTTTCCCTGTTGATTGCGCCGGCGTTGATCAAACGGCTGAAAATCATCAATTTTGGCGAGTTGGTCGAAGACGAGCGGGTAGAGGGGTTGGACAAAAGAAAGAAGGTCGGCACACCCACCATGGGCGGCCTGCTGATTATTCTTTCCACATCTGCAGCCACCTTGCTTTGGGCGATTCCCACCAACACCTATGTATTGATTTCGTTGGGCACTTTTGTGCTGATGGGCATGATTGGTTTTGCGGATGATCTACTGAAGATCAAGCGCCGAAACGGGTTGAGCGTGAAAATGAAGTTCGGGGCGCAGCTGGTCTGGACGATACTGGTTTTCGGTGTGCTCTGGGCGGTGCCGGAAACGCGCGAACGCGTGACGGATTTTATGGTGCCGTTTTTTAAGAATCCGATTTTTCAGATGTCGCTGATTCCGGCCTTCCTCTTTATGGTTGTTGTACTCGTAGGCGCATCCAACGCGGTTAATTTGACGGACGGTCTCGATGGTCTGGCCATCGGTTGCTCCAACTCCGTGGCGGTGGCCTATCTAGTGCTGACCTACATGGCCGGTCATTTTAATTTTGCTGAATATCTCCAGGTACCGTTTGTGAAGGGTAGCGGGGAGCTGACGGTCTTTTGCGGGGCATTGCTCGGCTCCGGGCTCGGTTTTCTCTGGTATAACTGTCATCCCGCCAAAATTTTTATGGGCGATACCGGCTCGCTGGCCCTTGGCGGAGCCATTGCCATGCTGGCGATTTTGATTAAACAGGAACTCCTGCTGGTGATTGTGGGGGGCGTATTTGTGATGGAAGCCACGAGCGTGGTGATTCAGAGCGGATGGTTTAAATATACCCGAAAAAAATATGGCGAAGGGCAGCGTGTCTTTAAATGCGCGCCCCTGCACCATCACTTTGAATTCGTCGAAAAAGAACGGGCCATGGATGAGAATCGCACACCGGAACTAGTCGAAACCGTCATCGTCACCCGTTTCTGGATTCTCTCTATCATTTTTGCCCTCATCGGTATTGCGACCCTGAAAATCCGATAACTGCGTGTAGGAAATTTCCCTGCAAGGAGAATCTTTGACAGCATGAAGTAAAAGAGTATCTTACAAAAATATTTGAATATTGATTTTGCGTATTGCGCAATTTGTTTCGGTCGAAACCGCCAATCTTTACAACGGGACAAATGCACGAGGCGCGCCTGCTCGGGCGCGGCTTCGGCATTCCCCGTTGATGGCGCTTGGCGGTGCCTGACCGAAGAGTGTTAGAGGTCGCGGCTCTTTTATACCGGGGTGTATTAACTAAGGGAGTCGGGTATGTGGGGTAAAATCAGGATTGGTTTGGGGGTTTTCGTTTTCGGGTGTTCATATTTTGTTTCGGCGGACACCGGCAATGGTGCGGTCGTGGAGGATCTGGAGGAACTCCGGACGCTGTTTTATGAGCATCAGGATTACTGGGTCCCTATTTCTCTGCCGGGGTCGATGATCCTGTTTCAGGATTTCGGCCTGACGGTTCCGTTCAATGTGTCCGGATTTCCGCGGAAATTTACGAAGCGGCTCAATGGGAAAATTTCGGAATTCGGCGTGGTGACGTATGAGACTACTCTGGTGGAGGATCCGTATACCCGGCAGGTGGTGATTTATGATACCGCCGGTTTTTCAGAACTCTGGAGAATGGATGTAGATCCGCTTCGCGATCCGTATGCCTATCTCCGCTGGTCGTATGGATTGTCCGCAGTCGATTCGTTTGAGGGAATCAGTATTGACGAGGTCCTGCGGCTGGACAGCGCAAAAGTTGCGGCCAATTTTCTTCTCGTTGAGGATATATTTTATGTCGATTACGTGAATGCGGAATATGAAGCACAATTGGCAGTTTCTGCCGAGCCGACGGCCGTGAGTATGTCGGTTCCCATGCCCGGCGGGACCAATGTTTCGACGAATGTAACGGGTACAGCATCAACGGTCACAAACAGCGGGGATGTGGTCTTCACTTTCAGTCTGCCGGAGGGGTTCTGGAACCATGCGGAAATCTTTAAAACCACGAACCTGAAATATGTTCCCTGGAGTGTAGCAGAAAACCGCATGGCGGTGGCCGGGCAGTCACAGATCGAGTGGACGGATGTGGGTTCCTCAAATCAGCCGGCCGGGTTTTATATCCTGTCAGACGCGGATCTTTCAGATTCCACTGATTCCGACGGCGACGGGTACACCGATTTAAGGGAGCGGTTCATCTCCAAAACTGATCCCCAGAGCTTTGATGAAATCGATGTCGACTCTGACGGCATGCTGGACTTTTATGAAATCACCCTATTTGGCAGTACGGCTCCGCAGCCCTACGGGGATTTTGACGGCGACGGACTGGTCAACACGCAGGAGATGTTGCTGATTCCCGGCTATCCGGGATTTTACGATCCTGAAGTCCGGTTTCGCTCCGACCCGTCCGAGCCTGATACCGATTTCGACGGAATGACCGATTTTCAGGAAACCGTAACGTATCCGTTCCTCGATCCCAATGATCCCTCCGACTGGGATTATGACCGGGACGGGATCAGCAATAGCGTTGAAATTGCAATCGGCACATCTTTGGATAAATGGGATTCCGACGGGGACACGCTGCCGGACGGAATTGAATATGAATGGGATGCTTCCGATCCATGGGTTTGGGATGATGTGAACTATGACGGCGATAATGACGGGTTAAGCCTCTACGAAGAATATCAGCATAACACTGATCCGGGTACGGCGGACTCGGACGGTGATAATACAAATGACGGCGATGAAGTCGGTCAGGGAGGAAACCCCGCCGATCCGGATGATGGAGGATCGGCTCCCGAGGCATCAGATATCGTCGAATTAAAACTTACGATCGGCGACCATAGCACAAGCGAGTCTGAAATTTATGAAATGACCGTGGATGGTGAGCGTACTATCAGGCTTCATTCCGGTACGCCCGGGAATGTTGAGATCGGAACCTTCACCTTCAGAAAAGGTGAGAGCTATACCGTAACCCTTAAACATGTCGGCTCGGACAGGGAAGCCCCTGATTATGACTATACGGCAAAGGTCGAAGTGGCCGACTCCGCCGCCGCCCAGAGCCAGTCGGCTCCATTGGCCGAAGGAGTGGAAAACTTGCTTATGCTCGAATCCACATCGACCTCATCCGGCACGATCATTATCGATGATACCGAAGGCATCCTGGGTGTTCACGGCACTACCGGAGGGCCTTTTCTGGCAGAGGCAAAGAGTGCAAAAGTGCATGTCATGAATATTTTAGTAGAATCTATTGATGCGACTTCGGATATCGAACCCACAAAGATCAACTATCAGATCTATCCTCCAAATGTGAGTATTCCCTCGATCACATTTACTGCTCCTGGAATGACAGAAACGCGCGCAAACCAGAGCGGCTTAGTAACATTTACTTATAATCAAACTGATCTGGTACAAGGCGATAATAGTTTTGAGTTAGAGTACCTTGCTGAAAAAACGGAGTTTACGGCGACGAAAGAGCAGGTGATCACATCTCAAGCACTGGAGACAGTTGTTGCAACATATCCGGCAAATCAGATCCCGCCAGTTATCATTCCGCTCAGTATTCAACATAAGTTGCGAGCGATCTATTGGCGTATTGTATATGAAAACGTCGATGTATTATCTGGTAGTTATACTCTACAGTTAGAAAAAAGTACTGCGATGATTGAGGTATTTGAAGATCCTAATAGAACGATTGCTTGGCATAATGAATTTCACCGATATGAAGATGATGAGGATGTATATGATGATGGCATAATGCCTGAACTTACAGGTGACCAATTACCTCCAATTACTCTACACAGGAAATATAATGAATCCACTAGTTCTCGTTTTCTGCAACCCGGCATAGGATTAACGTCCATTGCTACTTTAGATAACATTACTTTTTCAGAAGGTGGAATGCAGGTTCAGCCGTATACATTGACTAATGAGAGCGTTGATCAATCGTTGGAGTAACTCATGAGAAATACGTTAATACTTTTTATATTGTCCTTATGTTGTCTAGGCAAAGTATGTGCTACTTCAGCTATTGCAGACCTCGGTACCTATTCATTAGATGAGATAACCGATGCAGAAATTGCGCACAAATTAACTTTATATGAAAATAAAACACCGGACGAAATAAGGGTTATCATACTAGTGGACTGGGTTTACAGAATAAGCACGGACCTGGAGATTGCGCGGCGTGGCATAGTGGTGACAGATGAAGAAGCCATAGCAAAGCGGATGGAAGCTTTGGGTGATTTAGACAAGGCAGTTTCTGACTTGAATGATCGCATTCGGAAACTCCCTCCCGCATGGCATGAAGCTCGTGCAAATCCTGATCGTGAAAAGGAAATCTATGAACGAGACCTTAAGGAATTGCTGAGATATTCCCAATGGAAAGCGTATCTAGATAAGGGAGGTGGTGAAGAAACAATACGGCGCATGGAAATGATGCAACCCGTAACAAAGGAGGATTTCTACCATTTTGAAGAGGGCGATTTAGAATTTCTCAAACGTTCCATAGCAGAATCTAGGCTGAATGATGCTCTGGAGTCCGAACTACGGGCGAGCATAGATATTTCGGAGGAAAAACTGCGCCAAACACATGGGGGTATGGGTTTTGAGGGGACTTTTGAAGAAGTCAGAGAGAAAATTATCGAGATTGAACTCGGAACCCGGCGTGGGGAATGGAAACAAGACCAGAGGCTAAAACGAATAAATCCACCAGATCTGGTTATCCATGACGCAGTTTTGCGAGAGCAGTATTATACCTATTTACAAAATCAGTTTGGAAGAGACAAAATAAGAGTTCCTGTTCAGAGAGAACTCAGCACCTCAAGCTCATACTCAGGAAGTTCGAATGAAGCAGTAGATGTTTCATCCTCTGTAGAAATTGGAACCATGGCTCACTCAAATGGTGTTCACGCCTCTTCGAAAAATACTGACAAGAAGGATGTAAAATCCACCATAGGTCGAAGGGTGTGGAAGCTTATTTTTCCAATTTTTGGAATCTTGATTGTCGCAACCCTTATTCTTTCTATAGGACGGAAAAAAGATCTCTAGGCGATGGGTAAAGAAAACTATTCATCAGCATTGATTCTGGGACACGGCCGGTCGGGCCAGGCGGCAGAGGCACTCTTGCGGTCGGAGGGCTGTGTGACAGTCGTGGCTTCCAATGATCGGATGGATGACGCCGCATTTTCCCAATGTCTGGAAGAATCGAATTTTGATGTGTGTGTGGTAAGTCCGGGTTTTGCACTGGATCATCCGTGGATGGTTGCCCTTCAGGAGCAGGGAATCCGTCTGCTTTCCGAGCTGGAGC
>CAKZQV010000499.1 GCA_937141895.1 uncultured Verrucomicrobiota bacterium | reverse complement strand
AAAGTTGGTGATATCGGCCCGTTTACCGACGATGTAAATCACATCCTGCTTCATGAAGAGTGTATTGCCGTGCGGCACGACGAGTTCATCGCCTCGGCGGATGGCGATCACGCGGACACTCTGGATCAGGTCGAGGCGGTCGCATTCGGCGGGCGTACGGTCAAGCAGTGGGCTCATGGCATTGATCGCAAAACCGGCCACCATCACCTTACCCGCAAAAAGATCGAATGCTTCCTGGGCCCCCGGCATCTGAAGCATATTGAATACTTCCCGCGCGCACTCATGTTTCTGGTTGATCACCAGATCGATCCCCATTTTTTTGAGGTTATACCCCTTCGAGCTCTTCAGAAAATCGGGATTGGTCACGCGGGCAATTTTGCCCTTCACCCCGGCGGCATGGCCAAGCAGGCAGGATAGAATATTGACTTCGTCATTGTCTGTGACGGCAATGAGCAGATCGGACTTCTCGGCCTGAGCTTCCCGCAGAACCACGGGATTTGAGCCCTGCCCGCAAATGGTTAGAATGTCCAGCCCCGCTTCTGCCTGGGCCAGCATCTGCGGATCGCGGTCGATCATCACCACACTATGCTTTTCATCGCACAGTCGTTTAGCCAACTGACGCCCCGCATTTCCTGCTCCAATAATCACAATTCGCATGATGTTCCCCTGCCGAAAAGCGGTCGTATATGCTTAAAGATGGCGAACTTATCAATAAAAAACCTCAACAACAACCCCCATCCCCATACCAACATGCGGCCGATCTACTGCTGATCTTTCCAGGCATTGGATCATATTTCCGCCAAGCAGGCTCGTTTATGAAGCCCCAATGATCTTTCCATTTTTCCATATTCTGCGACCAATATTGATTGGCTAGATCCTGAATCGCTATTAACATATTCTAAAGATTTACATGAAGGGGCGGGTATCATGAAACGAATGAAATGGGTGGTTATGGTATTTCTCGCGGCTTTATGCCTTAAAACGCTCGGGCAAACGCCGGACGCGCGGCCAAAAATCGGTCTGGTTCTTGGGGGCGGCGGTGCATTGGGGATGTCTCATATTGGCGTTTTACGTGTGCTTGAGGAAGAACGGATACCCATCGACTACATTTGCGGTACCAGCATGGGGGCCATCATTGCAGGGCTCTATGCCAGCGGCATGTCGCCGGATGACATTCAGGCTTTTCTGGAAGAATTGGACTGGAACGACGTGATGAGCGATAAAACGCCGCGCCAGGAACTTTATTTCCGCCGCAAATTGGAGAACCAGCGTTACCTCATTAAAATGGGCCTGGGAAGAGAAGGGATAAAACTCGGCACCGGCCTGGCGGCAGGACAGAAGTTTAATAACCTGCTTCAACTGCAGGTGCAGCGCTCGGCTAACATCACGGACTATGACCAGTTACCGATTCCTTACCGAGCCGTGGCCACCGATCTGCAGTCGGGCTCGGCCTACGTCATGGACCGTGGCAACCTGTCCCGATCCATGCGCGCCAGCATGGCTGTGCCGGGTGCATTCACAACCGTCGAGATCGACGGTCATCTTCTGGTGGACGGCGGCATCGTTGACAACCTTCCGGTGGACGTGGCCAAAGAAATGGGGGCGGATATTATTATTGCCGTGGATGTGGGTTCGGCTTCCGATGCGGTTGACCCGGACAGTCTCAAATCGCTGACCGGCATTCTGGGGCGCACCTATTCCATTATGCAACGTCCGGAGCAGATGGAGGAATTCAAGAAGGCCGACATTGGTATTCAGCCGAAGCTTAGAGGTTTTACAGCGTCACAATTCAGCCGGGTATCGGAAATCATTCCTCCGGGCGAGGTAGCCGCACGGGAAAAACTTCCAGAGCTTGGAAAGCTGAGTATTTCAGAAGAGGACTATGCTGAGTATCTAAAAGGCCAGCGACGGCCGGTACCGGTACCGCCACAACTAGATGCCGTTGAGATTTCCGGATATTCCCGGGTCAGTGAGCGTTGTATTCAGGGCCGCATCTACACGGAACCCGGCATGGAATTTAACGCCATGGAAATGCAAAACGATCTTATGCGGATTTTCGGTATCGGTGAATTTGAACAGGTGTTATATCAGCTGGATAAGGACGACGATGGAGCCGATACATTAACCTATGAAGTGTTTGAAGATCCGGTCGGCCCGCTCTATTTTGCGGTAGGGCTGAACCTTCGAAGTGATTTTCAGAATGATGCGGAATGGAACATCCTGCTGAACCTGACCCGGCGGAGTATCAATGCATTGGGCGCGGAATGGCGCAACGACCTTGTCATTGGCAGTACCCAGGCATTGCTTTCCGAGTTCTACCAACCGCTCAATTACGGCGGCAGCTTTTTCATTGCGCCGATCTTCGATTACCGCTCTGACATCCAGGACCTGTATGATGACAAAGACCATATTGCGCAATACAATGTAATAACGACCGAGGCTGAAGTGGATTTCGGCATTCAACTGCGTCACCATGCTGAATTTCGGATCGGCCCGGTGTATGGCAATGGGCGCGCAGATGTAGAGGTGGGTCTGGCCGGGTTGCCGTCGCTCGACGACGACTATTTCGGCCCGTCGTTCAGTCTCATTGTTGACCGCGAAGACCGCACCTATTTTGCCCGCGAAGGATACCGGCTGCTGGTTGAAGGCATTTTCCCCAACGAAGATCTTGGGGGGGATATTTCCTACGATAAGCTCTATACCGAAATGCGGAAGAATATTTCATTCAACGACCATACGGCATTTTTTGATCTGAAATACGGCACCTCCTTCGGCACCCAACTTCCCGGCTATACCCAATTTACCCTGGGCGGCCCCGATAACTTTTCCGGCCTGGCCCGTTACCAGTTCCGCGGTTCAACCCTCGGGATCGGATCGCTGGGCTATCGCTATCGCCTTCATGAGCTCCCATCTTCGCTGGGCAAAGGGGCGTATGCCTTGACGCGGGCGGACATCGGTAATGTCTGGGCCGGGCAGATGAATTCCGACCTGCGGTACGGCGCCACCATCGGCCTGGGTGTAGACCTCAATATCGGCCCACTGGCGCTGACCTACGGCTATGCTGACGGAGGTTACCAAAGTGTCTACTTCTCGCTCGGGGCTGAGTTTTAGCAACAAAACCTGCGCCAGATTTATCTCACTCGTTTCGGCATTATGCTTCTGCACACTAGCCTGAATATTTCACAAACAAAGAAGCGTCTCCTCTGCTAACTGCTATAATGCAGCCTCTTACCACAGAGAACACAGAGGAAAACGCTATGACAGAATGTATACAGACCACGCTGAAATTTCCATCCTGTAAATCCCGAAAGATTTCCGTCGATTTCTCGGGTGGCCACATCA